>JAILGP010000171.1 GCA_024696635.1 Eubacterium sp.
TGATCTTTTATCTGAGGATAAGCTTAAGGATGTCAAAAATGTAATTAAAAGCCTTCAGCCAGAAGCAGAAATAATTGAAGCAGTTCAGGGTAAGGTCAGTGCTGACAGGATACTTAATGGAAGAAAATTTGATTATGATGAAGCTATGAATTCATCTATTATACAGAAGGTTCTGAAGAGAAATAATGCAGGTCAGACTTGTGATGATGAATATGGAATTACTTCCTTTGTATTTGAAGAACGTAAGCCCTTTGACAGAGACAAGTTTATGACCTTCCTGGAAGAAAATTTCCCTCATGGAATAATTAGATCCAAGGGATATATATGGTTTAATGATGATCCAATGCATGTTCAGCTTATGGAAACTGCAGGAAGAAATGCATCTGTCTTTGAATACTCTAACTGGATAGCAGCATTTAACGAAAAGGATAAAAAGGATGTTTTCGATAATTATCCTGAGGTCAGAGATGAATGGGACGAGGAATATGGAGACAGACTTAATCAGATTGTATTCATTGGTAATCAGTATGATAAAGAAAAAATAGAAAAACAGCTTGTAGAATGCTGTGTAGATTATATAGTTGAAGACTGATCTTATTATATAGATTTAAGGAATTGATTGTAACAATGCATTTGAATTAAATTTAAGTGCTAATCTGCTTTTAATTAAAATATAATTTTTTAGGAGGAAAAAGAAATGGCAAAATGTTATGTAACAGGTAAATGTGTTTTATTTGGAAATAAGGTGAGTCATTCACATAGAAGATCTAATCATAAATTTAAGTCAAACCTTAAGAGGGTTAAGATTATAGAAAATGGAAGAGTAAAGAGAGTTTGGGTTTCAACCAGGGCGCTTAGAAGTGGGCTTGTTGAAAGGGCATAAATATGGAAACTGTTTATTTTATAAATGGTTTTTTGGAGGCTGGAAAGACAAGCCTTATAAAGGATTTACTCAGTAAAGAGTATTTTCAGATAAAGGGTAGAACCCTGCTTATTGTTTGTGAAGAAGGGGACATAGAATTCGAGGAAGATGAGCTTAGGGAAAGCAGAACCTTTATAGAATATATTGAAGATGAAAAAGACTTTAATGAGGAATATATTGCGAGGCTTGAAAAAAAGTATAAGCCGGAACGTGTCATAGTTGAGTATAATGGAATGTGGGACCGGAAGAATCTGGAGTTTCCCTGGTTCTGGGAGGAAATAGCTGAGGTTGCAGTTTTTGATGCTACTACCTTTAAGCTATATGCGGATAATATGCGTTCTCTCCTGGCAGAGCAGGTCAGACATGCTGGAATTGCATATTTTATTAAGAGTGATGAAAAAAGAGAAAGTCTTGGCTCTTTTGTCAGAAATATTAAAGCTGTAAATCAGAAGGTTAATTTTGTTTTCAGAGGAAAGTCTGGTGATATTATACTGGATCCTGATGAAACTCTTCCTTATGATATTAAGATTAAGGAGCTTGATCTGGATGATAATGGATTTGCAGTATTATGTCTTGATGCAGCTGAAAGATATGAGATATATGAAGGCAAGACTGTAACTTTTACTGCAAGAGCGTATAGGGTTAAGAATGGGGGCGATTTTGAATTCGTATCAGGCCGCTTTGTTCTTACCTGTTGTGAGGCAGATATGACATTTGTGGGTATCTTATGTACCTATCCGAAGGCCTATGAATTGGGAAATAAGGAGTGGGTCAGGGTTAAGGGCATAATGAAAGCAGGATACGATGAAGAAATCAAGCATAAGATTCCCATATGCAGAGTTACAAAGCTCGAAAAAGTAAGTGGACCGAAAAATGAAATAATAACATTAGTTTAAAGGGTGTCAAAAGCTTTAAGGCTTTTGGCACTTTTAATTTTATAAAAAATAGATATAAGAAAGAATATCTAGTATAATAGGAGGTTGGAATTAGAAATAATGATATTCATAAATTCTTAATAAATTGAAAAGGATTTAATTAATAAGTTTCATTTATACTAGCGTATGTAAAGTACTTTAGTAGCAATAATTGTGGAGGATAAGATGTATAATATACTGGTTTGTGATGATGATAAGGATATTGTGGAGGCTATAGCTATATATCTTGAAACTGCTGGCTATAATGTTCTTAAGGCTTATGATGGATTTGAGGCTATAGAGAAAACAAATAATTCAGAGGTTCACCTTATTATTATGGATATTATGATGCCTAATATGGATGGTATAAGAGCCACAAGAAAAATACGAGAGGATAACAATGTGCCGGTTATCTTTTTATCTGCAAAGTCTGAAGACTCTGATAAGATTCTGGGCCTTGATGTAGGTGCAGATGATTATGTGACTAAACCATTTAATCCATTGGAACTTGTGGCAAGAGTTAAGTCGCAGCTCAGAAGATATACAGAGTTTGGTTCTATGGCGGTGGATGAAAGCTTAAAAGGTGATAAGGTTATAATCAATGGGGGTCTTGTTATCAATGACAGTGAGAAATCTGTTACTGTTGATGG
The DNA here is from genome assembly GCA_024696635.1 of Eubacterium sp. Lineage (GTDB taxonomy): Bacteria > Bacillota > Clostridia > Lachnospirales > Lachnospiraceae > Eubacterium_Q. The sequence continues at coordinate 2,487 of JAILGP010000171.1, forward strand.
AGATGAGGTAAAGCTTACCCCTATTGAATATAATATTCTTATGTATCTTACAGAAAACAGGGGAAAAGTTTATTCTACAAACCAGATTTATGAAGCTGTGTGGGATGAGGATGCCATAGCTACAGATAATATTATTGCAGTACACATAAGACATATAAGAGAAAAAATCGAGATAAATCCTAAGGAACCCAGATTTCTTAAGGTGGTCTGGGGACAGGGCTATAAGATTGAGAAACTATAGTATTAGTCAAAAAAGTATTGATGGAGAAAGAGGATATGAAACTTATTAAGAATAAAATATTTAGGTTATTTTTATATATATTGGGATATATTAGTGCCTTATTTATAGTTATATCAATTGCCACACTTATAATGAGATATGAATACTTTGATGAATCGGAAAACTTTAAAGGTTCATATAAGGAGTCAGTTACTGTAAGTAATCTTATATATCAAGCCCTTGTGAAAGAACAGGAAAAGGCTGCGGTATATTTGGAGGCTTCAAACTCTGATTTTGCAAAAAAAGAGCTTGAGATATATGATTATGAAGATATATGTAAGGAAATAAAGGATAATAAAGCTGCAACTTGCAAGTCATATGAATCAGGTGAAATACTTAGTGGTAAAGATGTAGCAAAGGAATTACAGAGTTTTGTAAATATGGAGAATGGCCAATCTGTTTCAGGTGGATTCGCTAAGCAATATAAAAAAAAGGATAATAAGTATATAAAAATAAGATGGGAGGACTATAGGTCTATAGTTCATAATATCTGTACAAAATATGATTCTAATTATTATTATGATGATGAGGAAGCTGATAATAGTAAATTATCTGAGGAAGACTTGGCAAAGAATAAGCTTTATAAAGACTTATATGATAATCTCTATGATAGAGGAATATCAGAGGGCTCATATTTTACTATGGTTGATGGCTATTTATATGTTTTTGATGCTAATGGATACATTATAAATGGCAAATATGGAACTGCAGATATTAATTTAAATAATTATAATTTTAATGATGTTTATGTTCCCTACGATAAGGAGGATATAGAAGAAATACTTAAGCTTAGTGGAAAGGATGCTGAAGTGGCATTAGAAGAATACATCCTTTCATCATGTCTTATAAGAAATGATGTGGAACTGGTTTATACATGTCTTGATAATAGTGAAAGATCTAAGCTTGAGAACTTTAATAAATATGGTATTGATCCATATTATTCCGGATTCTATACAGCTTTCAGCCTGGAAGGAGAAAATATAGACAATCTTTTGATAGATTCCTATGTAGTAGATACTTATAATAAAAAGAATCCCGAAGATACTACATATCCTGAGCTGGTTGATATATATAGGGAAAATTCTGATATATTTATAAATTATGATTCGAAGACTGGAAAAATAGAACAGTGGTTTAAATCTGATTCTGGATCCATAATAAATCACGAATATATTGATAAGGAATCACTTAAGACTCTTACATCAAAGTCTGATAATGATTTTGTATTAAGTTTTAATCTGGATAATGAATTAGCTAATAAAAGAATTGATGCTGTTATATATGAATTATGCAAAAAAATATCTAGTCCAGTGGAAATTCTTGTTTTGTCTATTATTTTCTTTATTATAGTTGTAGTAATTTTAATATGGGGAGAAAAAGCTCGATTATTAAAGGTAGATAAATTTCCCTATATTGTATGGTGGATTATAGTATCTATTCCATATATTTGTTTTGGTAGTCTTATATCCGCATTTTCCTATTATAGTCAGTCAAACAGGATTATATTTGAAGAATATGGTGGACTTGTAGCAGCCTTATTATTTATGGGACTTGTTATTTATCTTGCAACAGCGGCTTTGGTAATGAATATGGTAAGAAGAATAAAATGTAATCAGTTTCTTAACGGATTTATTACGGTTCTTATTTTAAAATATCTGTTTGGTAGTTATAAAGGACTTAAGTCAAGACTTAGAGGAAGAACAAGATTTATAATTTTCTCTGTATTTTTATTTGTGGCAAATTTCCTGGCATATATGATCATAGCTTGTAATGGGTTTCAGCCGGAGTTGGTTATATTAGCTCTAGCTATGATAATAATTGATGCTATTGCAATTGGAATAGTATTAAGATATATGACTGATATGAAGGTTCTTCTGGAAACCAGTAAGAGGATAGAAGATGGCCAGCTGGATGCCAAGGTTAATATAGATGAATTAGTTTTTGATTCAAAGGATATGGGACTAAGTCTTAATCGTTTGGGAGATGGCTTATCTAAGGCTGTGGAGTCGTCTCTTAGAGATGAAAGAACAAAGGCTGAGCTTATCACAAATGTGTCACATGATATTAAAACTCCCCTTACTTCTATAATAAATTATGTGGATCTTCTAAAAAAAGAAGATATAGATAATGATAAGGCAAGGGAATATATTGAAGTACTGGATAAGAAGTCAGATAGGCTGAAGCAGCTGATACTTGATCTTATAGAAGCATCCAAAACCAGTACCGGTAATATAGAAATGGAATATATGAATCTTAATTTTAATGAGCTTATAAATCAGTGTATTGGAGAGTTTGAAGATAAGTTCAAAGAAAAGAACCTTGAAATTGTTCCAAATCTGCTTGATGAAAATGTTATTATTTATGCTGATGGAAGAAGGGTATTCAGAATTATAGATAATCTTCTTAATAATGTTGTAAAATATGGACAGCCTGGAACAAGGGTTTATATAGATTTAAAGGAAAATAATTCTAATCTTCGTTTTAGTATAAAGAATGTAAGCAAGGAAATGCTTAACATATCTGCGGATGAGCTTACTGAAAGATTTGTAAGGGGAGACCGGTCCAGAAATACAGAAGGATCAGGACTAGGACTTTCCATAGCAAAAAATCTGACAGAATTACAAGGTGGCACTTTTAATATTATAATTGATGGGGATTTTTTCAGGGTGGATGTTATATTTCCAGCTGTAAATAATAAGGAAACTGATTCTTCAGAAAATACATAATTATAAAGAGAAATTTATATGATTTTTGCATGGAATGGAGAAATTCAGCAATTTTAATAAATAATTTGTTGCACATTTGTTATCATTTATATGATATAATATGTTTGCGAACGAGTGAGAGAGTTATGAAAAAAAAGAAAGACCGCTTCTGTTATATAATTATATGACGAAGCGGTTTTTCTTTTTTATTCTTTTACCTGATGCTAATCATTTGGTATAATTAGTATAATTAAAATTTTTTATGAGATGAATAATTATAAAAGATTAATATAAAGATATATGTATGGGAAAAATGATGTATAGAAATTCTTGTATAGAAATTAGTAATCTGAATAGTCCAGAGTTAGATGTTTATAGATTATATAATGAAGTCCAGCTTAGAAGAATATATGAACCGGATTCTGGGCTTTTTATATGTGAAA
>JAILGP010000129.1 GCA_024696635.1 Eubacterium sp.
ATTTTTTACTTATGATTTTTTAGCATATTTATTAAAAATAACTTTCATATCAAATGTATTACTATTTCATATATAATTTTCTACATGCTAACATTTCATGCATAATTTTCTACATGCTAACATTTCATGCATAATTTTCTACATGCTAACATTTCATATATAATTTTCTCCATGCTAACATTTCATGCATAATTTTCTACATGCTTATTTCCACTTTATTATCAAGCATTTCTCTTAGAAAGAACATCCCTTTCATATTTATCAATCTCAGCAAAAAGCTCTGAATCAAGTGGAGCATTACATCTTTTCAGATACTCATTCCATACATCCTCAACAGGATAGAACTTAATCTCTTCCTGTTTTACCATAAGCTCTGTAAGACGATTCTCATCCTGAAGTCTCTTAAGCTCTTCTGAAGGAATAAGCATTGCATTAAGGAGAGCCTTCTGCCAGCTTCTGAAACCAACGCTCCATGCAGATATACGATTTATACTTGCATCAAAGAAATCAAGAGCCATATTTATCTTATCAATAGCGCCATTTCTAACGATTTCCTTTGCCATTTCCTTGGTCTCATCATCAAAAAGAACTACGTGATCAGAATCCCATCTGACTGGTCTTGTAATATGAAGAGCAAATTCATCAAAGAAACAAAGAAGTGCAGGAATCTTATCTGAAACAACCTCAGTAGGATGATAATGTCCATTGTCCATAAGTGGCATACATTTATCCTTATGAGCTGCCGCAAAACTAAGTGTAAATTCTGCTGAGCCAACAGTATAGGATTCAACACCGATTCCAAATACCTTTGATTCAACACAAGGCTTAACCTTATTAAAGTCATAAGGCTCAGAAAGAATCTCTTCAATGGATTCCTTATAGCGCTTTCTAGGACCCATTCTATCAGCAGGAATATCCTTGAAGCCGTCACCAGTCCAGATATTCATGACACAAGGAATACCTGTTTCCTCAGCAAAATAATTGGAGATTCTGATGCAGGCCTTTCCATGCTCTATCCAGAACCTTCTTACTTCATCATCAGGAGAAGAAAGTGTAAGACCATCCTTAACTAAAGGATGCGAAAAATAAGTAGGATTAAAATCAAGTCCCATATTATTCTTCTTAGCAAGCTCAACCCATTTCTTAAAATGTTCCGGCTTAAGGGCATCTCTATCAGCAAATTTTCCATCCTCAAAAATAGCATAGCTGGCATGTACATTTATCTTCTTCATGCCAGGCGTGAGATCTATAACCTTCTGAATATCAGCAAAAAGCTCCTCATAATTTCTTGCCTTTCCAGGATAATTTCCAGTTGTCTGAATTCCTCCTGTAAGAGGACCGTCATGGTCAAATCCTGTTACATCATCTCCCTGCCAGCAATGTAATGCCACAGGAACGGTCTTTAATTTTTCAATAACAGCTTCAGTATCTATTCCAATACTCTTGTAAAACTCTTTGGTTTCCTCGTATCTTCTACTTAAATCCATTATTAAGCTTTCCTTTCTAAAATTCTTTTCTAAAATTCTTTTCTAAATTTCTTTTCTAAATTTCTTTTCTAAATTTCTTTTCTAAAATTCTTTCCGAAATCTTTATCTTAATTTTCCCTCTGGAATTCTTTCCAGAATTTTCTTTCTTAATTTTCCCTCTGGAATTTTTTCTGAAATCTTCTATCTTAATCGCCCTCTAAAATTCCTTTCAGAATTTATCTATAAATTTTTTTGATATATTTCTATCAATTATTTATAAAGGTTTAGGCTGATAACATTTAATATCAAAAGATTCCCTGACACATTTTCTTGCCTCATATAAGCGGTCAAATGTACCATCCGCCAACATCTGAACAATAGCATTGCCAATAGCAGTTGCTTCCTCTGGTCCTGATACAACCTCTCTTCCAGTTGCCTCTGCAGTAAGCTTATTCAGATATCCAGCCTTTGAACCACCACCCACAACATTTATTCTTTCATAATGTTTTCCTGTTAATTCTTCGATTTCTACTAAAGCCTTATTATATGCAAATGCAAGACTCTTATATACCAAAGCAGCATATTCTCCAAGCTTTACCGGTTTCTCAAGACCATGCGTTCTGCAATAATCATCTATAGCAAACTTCATGCTATTAGGTGAAAAGAAGGAAGGATCATTTACATCCACAATTACATCAAACATGCTGTTTCTTTCTGCCATCGCACATAATTCGCCATAAGACATATCCGGAGCACATTCCTTCTTAAGGGACTGTATCATCCAAAGTCCCATTATATTTCTAAGGAATCTGAACCTGTATTCGTAGCCACCTTCATTTGTCATATTGGCACGCATTCCAGCCTCAGATACATTTGCCTTTTCAAGTTCAACCCCCATAAGAGACCAGGTTCCTGAACTGATATATACAGTTTCCTTATCTGGTGAAGGAACTGCTACTACTGCTGAAGCAGTATCATGACTAGCCACCCTGACTACCTTAGTGTTATAACCAACGAAATCTATTATGTCCTTCTTAAGACCACCTATAGTAGTACCAGGCTCACATAAGTCTTTAAATATTTCTTTCTTAAAACCAAGGGCATCTATAAGACCCATATCCCACTTGTTATTGTAAGGAGAAACGAGCTGACTTGTAGTTGCATTTGTGTACTCCGAACCCTTAATACCTGTAAGGAGAAATGCAAAATAATCCGGAAGCATAAGCATAGAATCCGCTTCAGCCATAATCTCTGGAGAATTTACCACAACAGACTTAAGCTGATAAATTGTATTAAATAACTGCTTTTGAACTCCTGTCAGCTTATAAAGATTTTCACTAGAAATAACCTTATAAACCTCTTCATCCATTCCTTCAGTTCTGCTATCCCTATATGCATAGCTGTCACCAAGAATTTCATTTTTCTCATTCAGAAGCACATAATCAACACCCCAGGTATCAATTCCCATAGACGCAGGAATATATCCCTTTTGTCCGCAAATAGTCATTCCCTTAAGTATTTCGCAAAAAAGCTTTCCTATATCCCAGCAAAGATGACCATTTTTCTTAACCATACCATTATCAAATCGATATAGTTCCTTTATATTGATTTTTCCATTTTCAATCCAGGAAATTATGTGCCTTCCACTAGATGCTCCAATATCAATCGAAAGATAGTATTTCATTTTTCCCCCAATCCTTTAATCAAGATGGAACATAAGCTTAAGATCTTTGGATACCGGTGAATTATCCGGATTTGTCTCCATAATATCCGCCATAAAATCCCACCATTTACGGTTTATCTCAGTATCTGCACTACTAGACCATTTTTCTTCATCTTCTATCTCAATATAGCCAAATAAAATATCTGTTTCTTCATCCCAAAAAATGGAATAATTCTTTCCGCCACATTCATGAATAATATCTACCATTCCAGGCCAAAGTTCATTATGTCGCTTCATGTATTCCATTTCGTAACCAGGATAAAGCTTCATCTTAAAACCTTTTATCATCTTTGATTACCTCATTAAACGATTTTTACAAAAAAATAACAAATTGATTTATAATCATCTTCACTAATTATATTAATAACCTCACTAATGATTTATAATCTCTTCACTAATTTTATTAATACAAAAGGTGTGGCGTCAAAATGCTATTCCTGCTAAAAGGGAAATTTAAATAAACGATGAAATTATAAATAAATTCATTTTTTTATGAAAAGATAAATGCAGGAAAAGCATTTTGACTAGAACTATATATTATAAAAAATAATTCTCTATAAATATCTTCTCCCTATCAGCATAGGTAGGATCAAGCTCTTCTCTTATAACTGGAATGTGAGGATTTTTCTTTAAGAACTCTCTTAAAACCCCATAATCCATGCAGCCCTCTCCAAGAAGCCTTGGGAAATAATTACCATTTTCATCTACAATAAAATCCTTTAAATGAATAGTGCTAATTCTGTCCCCTAAAAGATTGAAGCAATGCTTCCAATAAGGAGTCTGCTGAACAAGATCAGGTTTTTCTAATACATTTGCAAGATCAAAGATAATCCTTCCATGACCGCTTCCCAAAAGGTCTAATACTTCAACAGCAGTCTCTACATCCGAAAGAGGATGCCAGGCTACAGGCTCAATTGCAAAATCCTGATTTAGTCTTTCTGCAGCCTCGGCAATTCTTTTCAAGCTGTCGATCATATAAGGAAATCGGTTGTTCTTGTCAAGTTTTGTTAGATGGTCATAACTTGTTTCGGTGCCCACAACCTGGGCACCTAATATAACATTCAAATCAAGGCATTTGATAAATGAAGCTACCGCTTTTTTTCTGATTTCCTCATCTGGATTACTTAAATCCTGATAACAGCTGAATATGGCAACTTTAAAACCTTTTTCATCAAACTTTCTTCTGACTTTTTCGAGGAATGATCTATCTATAGAATCAAAATTCTCTACTTCAATAAAGGTTCTAGGTAAAGCCAGCTGTATATATTTGAAACCGGCTTTTTCTATGACGTCGGCAGCCTCATCCAGAGAGTGTCTGCCATAATCATGTGCTCTAATTCCTAAATTAACGTTAAAGGACAAATTAAGCCTCCTTCAATATTTGTACAAAATGATTAAACTACAACTGAAGCTTCTTCATTTCATAAGGCTTGAGAGTTACATTTTTAGTTCTCTCAAATACCTTTATATCAGTTGTTACATCCTGATCAGTATTATTAATCACAAGAAGTATCTGCGCCTTTTTGAAAAATGCACACTCAACTCCTATATTATCTGCAACAAAGCTGTCATAGGTATCATATCCACTACAATAAAGTATGATATTGAAAAGCATTCTCATATTAGGGAAAGTTTTCTCATACTCTGAAATGTATACACCGTAACCACTTCCATATGGATTAATAACAATCTTGGGAATTCCACCTTCTTCAAGTATTACATTTGCATCTTTATTGGTCAGGTATACATTATCTCTTTTCTTTATAGTGACACCTTCAGGAATCAGCTTTTGATTAAGCTCTTCATCAATATTAAAGGTGTATCTGCCGTGACAAACCTTAGCACCTGTGTCAATGTCAAGTCCAAATACATGACCAAGCTTTAAATATGTTTGACCATCTCCCCAGGCCGATGATTCTCCTACGCCAAGGAAAACTCCACCTTCGTATACCCACTTTTGAATGGCTGTTACTATTTGTGAATCATCCCAATTTTCTCCACCACTCCAGGCACTGCCTGCTTTACCTGCATTGATTACAACATCATATCCATCAAGTCCCTTATCTCTTATATCCTCAAAGCTGATAAAGTCCACATTCATAGGGAAACCAGAAAGAGATTCATTTATATGAATAAGTGTATGCATCCAGGTTTCATGAAAATGTCCCGACAGGGTCCATGATCTATAGCTGCCCCAGGCATGTAAAACCGCAACCTTTACAGGTATCGTATAAAGCACATCATCTTCCTGAAGCTTCTTAATCATTCTAAATTCATCCAGAAGTTCAGCAACATAATCAATAAAATCGGGATAATCCTGAGTCAGATGTAGATAACCACCTAAACCAAGTCTATCTATCTTAGCCCTTACTAAGGCTCTTCTAACTCTTACCCAGTAATCCTGAGTATCCTTCTTGGGATTACCTCCCTCTGAAAATGTAGGTAGTCCGCCAAGTCCTACCGGGAAAAGATATGGATGAAGTCTTAACTCATGAACTGGAACATCCACACCAGCACAAAGTCTGGATTCATATCCTGAGAAAACACATTTGATCAGTCCATCAAACCCGTATTCCTTAAAATATGGTCCGTAAGGTTCAAGTCCAACCCAGCTGTCATCATAGAATACATAAGCCTTTTTTCCATAAGAATGAACAATATCTACAAGCTTCTTTCCAAAATCACAAACAAATCTTTGTGTAAACTCATAGTAATCCTTCATCTTCTTTGTAGGTGGCATATGAGTAACATGAAGCTTACCCTTATTAATAAAATCCTCTGAAGTAAGGCTATAACCATATTTCTTTGCAAACTCATCCAGGGCAAGGGGGCTTACTGTGAAATCATATGAACCCCAGTCAGTATATAAATTTCTGTTTCTATCATCGTTTCCCCATATCCATACAAAGTTATAGAAAAGAGATGTGAATCTTACTACGTTAGTACTTTCATGGTCCTTACACCAATTATGTAGCCAATCTATAAGATAAGCCTGAGCTTCTTCACTTCTAGGATCCAGAGGTGCGAGATGCTCCTTATCCCAATTATTAGTTACATGGTTATACATGGATATCTCTTCCCATATCCTGTAAACCAGAAAATTTACTGTATAATAATGAAAAGGCTTAACATTTTTAACCGTAACTATTCCAGTCTTTTTATCATAAGACCAATTAGAATCATCAACCTTTTCATCCTGAGTTCTATCAAATACTTCCCAATATCTGATAGAATCATCAGATGCATTTATAAGAAATTGTTCTTTATAAAACCCATCAATAATATCAATCTTCACCTCAGCAGCTTCTGCCATAACCGGATATGACATAAGAAACGACTGCTGATACTTATCAGGATTCTTCTCCAACCACTCATTATGGTCTCTTATAATACAAACTGTTGAATAAATGTCATATCCCGCATCAAGAATCTCCTTTGATAACTGAGTTCCATCACTATCTCTTATGACATCGGCTCCCCATTTCTCAGCCAATTCCAAAGTCAGTTTTTCATATCCTGCCTCACCCGGTAAAGTAAAATCCCCACTTTGTCTATTCATATATTCAATTTCCTTTTTTTAAATATTTTTTGATTATGGAAATAGCTTCGAACCCTTTAACCTGTCCACTATTATCCGATACCTTGGTATCTTCATTTTCAAATGAAAGTGTTTTTCCGAAACGACTTCTGTAACCACAAGTGAAGTAATCTAAATACTCTTTAATTGAAATGTATTCTTCGGGATTAAATTTATCTTTTTTAAGCACATAATCAGGTAATATTCCATTTTGTGATGCACACTGAATAAATCCGGCATATACTTCATGACCAATAACATCTGTAAACAAATCGTTATATACATTTGTCGGAAAGAACTTCAATGCCTTAATAACAATCTCCAATGCCTCATAACGTTTTATGTAGGAATCTGATTCCACACTATTAGTCAGTTCTTCTAAAATTGTATCAAAGTCTCCACCACCATCACCTACAATACTATTTCTAGGATTTTCAGGTGGAATCCATTCAGCTTCCAGTCTTTCTAAGTTCTGTCCACTTAATGCCTTATATATATATTTCGCAAATAAATATGCACCAAAATCATTAGTATGAGTAAAATCATCAGGATGAAAATATTTCTTAACACCTACTCTTCCCAGTTCCTTAACAAAATTCATACTGACAAGATGAAGGTCTATAACTTCTACATTCATTTCCTGACCTAGCTCATGGCAGACCCTGTCATATTCAGATAAAAGATCATTATATTCATCCTTATTACCAAACCATGTATTTCTGGCAAGGGGAGTTACAATAATAGGAATTGCTTTTTTACTCCTGATTTCATTTATATAACTAATAAGATTCTGGCGATACCCCTTATCTGCAGCAAGCTCCTCAAGTTTCTGATCATTATGTCCAAACTGGAAAAGACAGATATCCCCTTCTTTTACAAGGTTATACATAATCTCATAATGTCCTTCACTTCTAAAGCTCTCAGTCGTAAGTCCTGAATGAGCATGATTTGAAACCCCATACTCTGTACCAGTAAATGCAGTCAGCATCTGACCCCATCCACAATAATTACTTTCAGGATAAAAAGGATATTCACCAACCTGATCAGTTACAGTAGAATCTCCTGCTATATAAATTGTTCTCCCTGCCCACTTTTCATATTTCAGTATCGAAAGATACACTCCTTTTCCCACTAGTGTAATATCTATACCTGCATCATCTGCTGCCTTGGTATGATATCTTGGAATTATTGGAGATATATTTTCTATACATTCGAAGGTCCTGATTTCTCCTTTTTTCATAGAACCCCGCCAGACAAGTCGCCTGCGTCCTATAAACAAAAAGGCCTCAGAAACATCTTCCTTTGAATAAAGCTTTATTAATAGTTTATAATTACCATTTTCAATATTCTTAATCTGATAAGTAAGTGGAATCTGTCCCGCAAGTTCATTATCATAATTAAGAAAGCTTCCAATTTGTTCCTTTAAGAGTTCCTTATCACCCCTGATACAACTTTTTTCAAAACCCTTAAAACCACTGATTGGAATAAATCCAGCATTTGTTTCTGGAACATACTTTTCAACATCTGCTTCTATTTTTGAATAATCTAAAATCCCTTCACTATCGATCATTTGGCCAAGCTCTATATTATTCATTTATATTTACAATGCTCCGTCCGATCTAATCCTATCATAATCTAATACATCTGTTAGAAATGCCAGTGCCATTCCCTGGCCCCAACCCTGTATCCATTTTTTAGATATATTTCTATATCCATCTCTATCCTTCATAACAGCAGTTCCACCAGATACATTTATAACTCTTCCATCTGGTTTAATATTATCTATTATTCCTTTTATAGATCGATTTATATATTCAATATATAATGGATTGCCCTTTTCTATCATAGCTGCAGCTATTCCACAGGAAGCAGAAACCTCCTCGTAGGATTCTTCATCATCAAGAATAGTTCTCCATAATCCATTTTCTGTCTGAAGAAGCTTAAGTGATGAAAGCTGTTCATTAAGAGAACCAACTATCTCTAAAAACTCAGGATAAAGATATGCTTCTGGCAGTATTCTGCCAACCTGAGACATGGTATAGGCTGCCCAGCAGTTTGCTCTGCCCCAGTAAAATCCTGACATATGATCACCAGCTATATTGTCATAACCGTGATACCATAAACCTGTATCTTCATTTTGAAGGTATTGTATATGCCAGTAATAATTATTAAGCGAATCCTTAATAAGCTCCTGGTCATTGAATTTAACTCCAACTCTAAGCATTAAGAAAGCCGCCATAAATAATGTGTCAGCCCAGCACTGCTCTGGAAAATCATTATTAGCAGAAACCGTATGCTGAAGAACATTTTTTCCGAATCTGATTGCATCATTTTTTAAATAATCAATTTTACTCATTAAAATATCTAAATATTTTTCATCACCGGTTGCTTCATAAATCGTCAAAAGGCAGTGTCCCATAGCACAGGCATTTACTGTCCATGCACCAGGCAGTCCAAGGTCAATATACTTGTCAACCCTTTCCTTCATTACATCAAGATATTCCTCTTTACCTGTCACCTCATAAGCTCTTGATATTCCATAATACGCAACCCCACAAGGCCATTCCCAGGTAAGATCCATCCTCATAGTTCTTTCAACAATCTTATCGATTAAGCTTTCAATTTTTTCTTTGTCATATTCCAGTTTAACCATAGCAACCTCTTTTATTATTATTTTATTTTCAACTAATAATACTCCTCATTTTAAGTTTTGCCCCAAGGGTTATTGCTAACCCTCAGAGCAAAATAGAGCTACAATCTGAACTTATTCATTTGAAATTATTCACCTAAAATCATTCATTTAAATTCTTTTATTTAAATTCTTTTTTGAATTCTTTTATTTGAAATTATTCTTCTGAAACAATTCATTTATAATTAATCAAATGGGAATACAGTTGAATTACCAGCTTCGTATGCAGCTAATCTTTCATCTATTACTTCCTGATATCCTGCATCAAGATATTCCTGTGAAAGCTGCTCATAAAGAGCATCAAATTCACTAGGATCACATGTTACAAGCTTATCAAAATCAACTATATAAAGTGAAAGAAGTGATTCTGAATACTCTGACTCAGCCTCAATTGCAACTGAGAATGCAGGATCAGTATATGTAACTCCTTCATCTGCAACAGCCTTAAGTTCATTATAGTAACCAAGCATCTGATCTGTAAAGTCCTGAGGAAGATTCTGTGGTGCTATAGCAGCGATTGACTCTTCGATAGTATCATTCTTAACTGACTCAATAGTTACACACCAGAAATCCTTAGAATTGTTAAAGTTATTCCAGTCATCTGTATGTGACTGAAGCTCTTTAATATTAAGTGTACACCACTCCATGTACATCCAAGCAGCCTTAAGCTGATCTTCTGAAGCTGAATTACCAAATCCGATTGTCATACCATAAGGGTTATCACTTCTCATAAGTATTCTATCGCAAACACCTGGCTCTATCATTGCTGCATTTGATGCAATTGCAAGCTCAGCATCAGGATTTGCAGCATAGAAGCTTTCAAGCCAGTCACAAGTTGTGCTCATATATCCAGCATAGCTATACTGCTTTCCGTTGATAAAGTTAGCCTTTGCTGTATCATTATCTGTAATATTGTACTCAGGATTCCAAAGTCCTGCATTGTACTCTGCATTATATCTCTTAAGCATCTTTCTTGTTGCTTCATATGTAAGAGCAGGGCAAGAAAGTGATGAATACTGTGCCCAATCAGTTGCTGAAATAGGACTCTCTCTGAACATCCATCCAGCAGTATTACATGTAGAAGATACTGAAATCATAGCTCCAAGTCCATCTCCACCTGGAATTGGATGCTCGCAAAGACCTAATTCCTGAATCTTTGTCATAGCCTCAATATATTCCTCATAAGACTGTGGAACATGATCATAACCAGCTTCTCTTAACCAGTCCATTCTTACAAATGTTGGATAAGTATAAGTTGTGTTGTAGTATGGTCTCTCAGCAAGACAGAAATATGTTTCTCCATTAACTACAGTATATGGAAGCTGCTCGAGCTCAACCATTCTGTTGTAATATGTAGGTGCTACCTGTGCAAAATCATCAAGATTAATCTTCTGAAGATAACCATCATTTGCCCACTGAACTACCTTTGGATAATCATACTCCATAAGGATCGTAGGAAGCGAATCAGACGCTGCAAGAAGAGCATAATCTGTCATAACATCAGAACGAGTAATAGGTACAAACTCAACTGTAACATTGTAGGCATTACCAAAGTTCTCCTGAACATACTTTGTATAGCCATTATCTGTTACAGAATCAATTCCTTCTGTACCTCTGTCATATACTGCTACCTGAATAGTTACATTTTCATCAAATGGTGTCCATCCATCAATACCAGCTACGTCAGATGCTGTCTCTCCCCCATCAGAGCCATCAGATTCTGCAGCTTCCGAAGCAGCTTCCGTCTTTTCTGTCTCTGTTTCTGCTCCTGAATCCCCACTAGTGTCCTCAGAGCCGCCACAACCAACTAAAGAACTTAAGGTCATAGCGCTTGCAAGTGTTGTTACTGCAACCCTTTTAAAGAAATTCTTTTTCATTTCACTTTCTCCTTCTTTTATTATTTATCCCTTAACCGCTCCTACCATTACACCCTTTACAAAGTATTTCTGTAAGAACGGATAAACACAAATTATTGGTATCGTTACAAACATGATTGCTGCTGCCTGAAGAACTTCAGGTGTTGTTGTATTGACTACCGCCTCAAGTGACATAGTAGATGCATCAGTAGCAGAAGAAACCATCTTTGAAAGGATAAGTTGAAGTGGCATCTTAGCCTGATCCTTTATGTAATACTTTGCATCTGCGTATGCGTTCCATCTACCAACCGCATAGAAAAGTGACAATGTTGCTAATATTGGTTTTGAAAGTGGAAGTACTATCTTCCATAAAATCTGTAAATTATTAGCACCGTCAAGGAATGCAGCTTCCTCTAATTCATCCGGTATATTACTCTGGAAATATGTTTTCATAATCAGCATATTATATGATGAGAAAATCAGTGGAAGAATAAGCACCCACATACTGTCAAGCAGATTAAGCTTCTTCATAAGAAGATAATTAGGTATAAGACCTGCATTGAAGTACATAGGGATCATAAGTATAAATGTTATAAATCCTCTTCCCTTCAGATTCTTTCTTGATAATGGATAAGCTGCACATGTACATACAATCATTCCAAGTATTGTAAAAATAAGTGTCATATAAACTGTGTATACAAGTGACTTCACAAGCTTTCCATCCTCTATAAGAGATAAATACGCTCCAAATGTTACTCCCTTTGGTATGAAATAAACTTGTTTAGCATTTACATATACATCTGATGAAATTGACTTTGAAAGCAGATGTACAAAAGGAAGAATACAAGTAAGCATCAATATGAATATCACAAGAATCAGTACGATTTCACAAATAAAGTCTGCTTTACTTGAAAAGCCCATTCTTCTAAGAGCAGATGACTTAACCCTTCCAGTCTTTTCGTTTGAAATATTATTATCATTCATCATTCTTACCTCCTTCACTATAGCAGTCCGTCTTCGCCCAAACGTTTTGCAATCCTATCAGAAATAAGAACGAGAATAAGTCCTACAACTGACTGGAACAAACCCACCGCTGTTGCTCTGGAGAAATTACCACCGGCAAGACCCTTTTCATAAATGTACATAGCCAGCTGATAATACTGATCTCTTACCATTGAGTTACCCAGTGAATCAAGTCTTTCGAAATTACTTCCCATAACTCGACCAAGGTTCATGATAAGCATTGTAACTATAGTTCCTTTAATAGATGGTAGGGTTATATAAATAAGCCTTTTCCATCTGTTGGCGCCATCAATCATTGCCGATTCATACATCTGTTCATCAATGGATGTAATAGCTGCAAGATAGATGATTGTGCCCCATCCCATGGTCTGCCATACACCGATAAGAAGATATGTGACTCCCCAGTTTACATTTTCTGTAAGAAATGGAATACCTTCATCGATTAATCCCATATTAACGAGTGCCATATTAACAAGTCCTGTTGATGGTCTGAACATAGTATAGGCTACAGAACCAATGACAACCCATGAAAGGAAATGCGGCAGATAAAGTATTGTCTGAGCTACACTCTTATACTTCTTGGCTCTTAATTCATTCAACATAAGAGCAAGCACGATTGGTGCAGTAAAGCTAAGAAGCAGATCAACAATATTGTAGAAAATAGTTGCCTTCAAGGCATTTAAGAAATCCTTATCCTTGAAGATTTTTCTGAAGATATCCAGTCCTACCCATTTACTTCCTTCATAACCAAGTGCTGGTTTGTAGTTCATAAATGCTATTCTAATGCCAGGATAAGATGCGAACTGAAATACTATGACTAGTATGAGTGGTACTAACAGAAGTAAATACAATTGCCAATACCTTTTAAAAGATTTTTTGTAGGCTCGTTTCCACCCCGGATTAGGAGATAGGAAATCCTCACTATTCTTTTTTACTTTGACTCCCCTATTCACGTTTTTATACTCCTTCCATCAATTTATAAAAAAATTATACATACATTTTGTATAATTTTCTCGACTTTAAGAGCATAATTTTATGCATTTTTGACCATTATGCCTATCCCTTTTCCCACACCCCTTTTCTATACCTGAATATTGTACATAGGCAGGCTGTAATCCATGCAACAGGTGTCGCTATCCATATTCCCACCTCACTCGAAAGCAGTCTTGATAGTATAAAGGCAACAACTATTCTTATCCCCACTTCTATAATTCCAACCCTCATGGAGAATAAAATATCCCCCGCTCCTTTTAATGCATTCAGAAAGGTTTGCATTATTCCGGCACTTACATAAGCAACACATATAATAGTTATATATGTACTTCCTATCCTTACAACTTCTTCAGAATCCTGACTAATAAACAGTCTAAGAATATTTTCTCTATTCAAAACTATAATAGCCGCTACCAGACTACATACTATGATTTGAAGAAGGACCATTTCTCTGACCAGTTTTTTAATCCTGTCCTTTTTTCCTGCCCCTATATTCTGGCCAGCAAATACAGATACTGATATACCTAGGGATACTACAATCTGAATAGCTATTGTGTCTATTTTATTTACCGCCGTATATGCAGCCATGGTTGTTTTTCCAAAGGAATTAACAAGACTCTGTATACACATAGAACCAATAGTTATAATCGAACTCTGGAAGGCAGTAGGTATTCCCATTTTAAAAATACTTTTATAATCCTCAATTCCGGCTATACCCATTTTAAGATCTGTAAGCATGAGTCTTTCCTTATCAGTTAGTATATAAACGCTACTAATTAAGGCACTTAATATCTGTGAAATCAATGTAGCATATCCAACCCCTTCAACTCCCATTCCCAGATTAACAACGAACACAAGATCAAGAGCCACATTAGTAATTGACGATATAATCAAAACCACCAGAGGCATTATAGATTTACCCATATTTCTAACTATAGACGCCTGAGCATTATATATAGCCACAGCAGGAACTCCTACAAACATTATCTTTAAATAAGTTGCGGCATCCTTTAATAGTTCTTCAGGTGTATTCATGAGATTAAGAATCCACTCGCTTAATAAGTATCCAATCAATCCCAGCACAAGCGAAAAAACAAAAATTATGGTATAAAGTCCTGATACAGTCCTGCATATTTCATTTCCCGCTTTTCTTCCATAAGACTGGGCTATAAGAATTGATGCTCCATTGGTAAATCCCATCAAAAGAAGAATAAGTAGGGAAACCGTGCTTCCTGAGGCACCCACCTCAGCCAAGGCATCAGACCCTATATAATTGCCAACAATCACAGCATCAACAAAACTATATATTTGCTGAAATATATTTCCTATCAGTAAAGGAATAGCAAAGAGCACAACGGCCTTTAATTCATTTCCCTCTGTCATTGAATTTTTCATTTCTGTCACCACTTTTATGTTAAAAATTTGTATGATAAGACAAAATAAGCACCGATATCCAAGCTACAGATATCGATGCTTACACTCTTTTATATATTAAATATTACTAATAATCTGTTAACTAGTTTCCGCTATACTGTGCATTTACTTCGTCGATTATTGCCTGTCCACCCTGATCAAGCCACTGCTGTTTTGCAGCCTCAAGTCCATCCTTATCAATCTGACCACAGATATACTGTGTTCTAGCCTGAGAAATGATGTCGTTAAGTGTAGAACCAAGATCGGCATATGTAGTTGAATTTGCAAGATATGGAAGAGCAGGATTGAATACTGCTACAGCTTCATTTTCAGCATAAACTTCAGCCTGTCTCTGTGTTCTTTCATTCTTTACAGCTGCTGGTTCAATATCTCTTCTTGGAATATTTGGAACAATCTGATTAAGTCCAAGATAGTTATTGGCAAGGGCTGTATCTTCAATATCAAGGTCTACAAGATTTCCATCCGCATCCTTCTCCCAGTTGATTCCTTCTATACCAAACTCACACAGACGACGAATATCATTATCATTAATCCTATCAAGTAATGTAAGAGCTGCTTCGATCTTTTCCGGTGTATCACAAGTTGATGCAGAAAGTGTAAAGTAACCATTGTAACCAGATGTAGCAAGTGTCTTTCCATTAACAGCACCAAGAAGATTCATAGATGCTGGTTCTTCAGCATTAACTACTGAAGGAGTAAATGAGCTTTCATTTACAAAGTAATCCCATATACGGCGTCCACCATCCATAACGTCAATATATACACCGCTTTCGCCCTTCTTACATCCTTCTGACCATGTATCTGTTGTTCTTGATGTCCAGTCAGCTGGCATTAAACCATCGTCATAACATTTCTTAATCCAGTCAAGAGCTTCAATATACTCATCCTGCATATGTACAGGAACAAGCTTTCCATCAACCTCTGCCCAGCCATTTCCACAACCAAACCATGTCTGGATTATATCGAAAGGACCAGTATAAGATGTCATTTCCATACCATATGTATCATCCTGTCCATTTCCATCTGGATCTTCATAAGTAAACTTATACATAAGGTTATACATATCTTCAGCTGTCTTAGGAGCTTCAGTAATTCCTACTGCCTCAGCCCAGTCCTGACGATAAGAAACGCCATATCTACCAATATCTCTTGTACGAGGAATAGCTATAAGAGCTCCATCAACTGTAAGGTTCTTAGCTACATTTTCATTGAGCTGCGAAAGGTTAGGATACTTCTCTGAATCCCAGATATAATCATTAAGATTTACATATGCTCCAGCCTTAGCCGCATTTGCAATCTGACCAGTCATCTCACCACTATAGGTCATGATCATCGGCATGGTAGCAGGATTTGCAAGCGCAAGTGTTGTTTTCTCTTCAGCAACATCATTAAGTACCCACTCAATTTCGATATCACATCCACAATAATCCTCTACATCATTAAGTATCTGTTCTGCATACTCACCTGTGTTAGATGCACCAGCATTAAAATCAAGAGTCATAAATGTTACAGTCTGTCTCTCCGCTGATGTCTCTGTTTCTCCTGAATCACCGGATTCTGCGGCCGCATCATCCTTCTTCTCAGTATCAGAAGCAGAAGTATCCGCTCCTGAATCCCCGCCAGTTGACGGTTGACTTCCACAGCCTGATGCTGCAAGCATTGTTGCTGCCATAATTACCGAAGTAACTACTCTTAAACCTCTCTTTTTCATTATCTTCTCCTTTTTTATATAAATTTTTATCCAGAATCTTTCTGAATATCATTTTCTTAATTAACCCTTAAGGGCACCAACCATAACACCCTTTGTGAAATACTTCTGTACAAATGGATAAACAACAAGTATTGGAACTGTAGCTATTACAGTACAAGCCATCTTAACAGCCTTATCAGGTGGAGCTCCGTATAAATCATAATAATCCATAAGAGCGTCTGATACCTGAGATGTAAGAAGTATTATCGATCTAAGCTGTATCTGTACAGGGAACTTCTCAGGTGACTTAAGATAAATCATAGAATTAAAATAATCATTCCAGAATCCTACTCCATAGAAAAGGGATATAGAAGCTATAACCGGTTTCGAAAGAGGCAGAATAATCTTAAGGAAGATTCGAAGATCTGAACAACCATCTATATAAGCTGATTCCTCCAGCTCTGTAGGAAGCTCCTGGAAAAACTTCTTAATAATAATCATATTAAATGGACTTATAAGTCCTGGCAGAATAAGTGCCCAATAAGTATCATATAATCCGTATGCACAATAAACTATGTAAGATGGAATCATTCCTCCACCAAAAAGCATTGTTACTATTACCAGATTCATTATCCAGTTACGTCCCTTGAAATCTCTTCTAGATAAAGGATATGCAAAGGTAAGTGTAAAAAGCATACAAAGTGTAGTTCCGAGTGCTGTTAAAATACAGGAATTAAGTAATCCTCTAAGTATATTTACAGACTTAATAGCATATTTATAAGCATTTAAAGACCAAACAGTTGGTACTATGAAAAATGCCTTTTCCGTAAGTTCCTTTTCTGTAGCAAAGGAACCAGCAATAATATATAAGAATGGAAGCACTGTAGAGATTGCGATAAGTCCAAGTACTACATAGATAACTATATCCGTTATCTTACTGCCCAAGCTTCCAACCTTTTTTGATTTTGTTAAATTAGCAGCCATTTTTATTCCTCCCTCTTTTAATACAATCCGCTTTCGCCGAATTTCTTAGCCAGTTTATCGGATCCAAGTACAAGAATCATACCAACAACCGATTTAAACATTCCGGCAGCAGCCGAGAAGGAATACTGTCCATTTTTAATACCTCTTGTATAGATATAGGTATCAAATACATCAGCCATATCCATATTAAGGTCGTTTCTCATAAGGAATATCTGTTCATATCCTGTGTTAAGTAATCCTCCTACTCTCAATATGAGCATTGTGATAATTGTTGTCTTAATAGCAGGAAGTGTAATATAACGCATTAACTGCCATCTGTTTGCTCCATCAATTTTAGCAGCTTCATACATTTCCATATCTACACCAGCTAAAGCTGCAAGGAATATGATTGTTCCATAACCAGTTTCTCTCCAAATATCCTGACCTACTATAAGTCCCCAGAAGGTTGAATTTCTGGAAAGGATATCTATTGTATTTCCAGTAATATTCTTTATGATTATATTGAAAATACCATCTGTTATATTAAAGAGCTGATATGTAAGACTGGCTACTATAACCCATGAGACAAAGTGAGGTATATAAACAAGAGTCTGAACAGTTCTTTTATACTTCTGATTTCTTACTTCATTCAAGAAGAGAGCAAGAATTATAGGTGCAGGGAAATATAACAAAAGCTGCAATAAGCTTATTCCCAGGGTATTTCTAAACAGTCTAAAGAAGTCTGGAGTTGAGAAGAATCTTTGGAATTGAAGAAATCCAACCCAATCACTTCCCATAAGACCTTTGAAAGGACTGTAATCCTTAAATGCAATAACAAGACCTCCCATAGGTACATATCTGAAAAGTATGAAATACAAAGCTCCCGGTAAAAGAAGGATATACAACCATTTATGCCTTGCCATATACTTTAGTGTGCTTTGTTTATTCAAGGTAATAGTCTCTCCAGTGGAAAGCTTATACTGATTACCTTTTTGTATAGTATCCGCTTTTTTATTAGCATTACTCTTTTTGTTACTCATTTTTATCTCTCCATATACATTATTTTCAGAGCTTTTTATTAAAGCAGCATAGTTTTTTCGCCAGACTTACATAAGTAAGAAGTACGGTCCACCTCTATCCAGATATCATAAGCTGTAGGATTAAATGCAAAATCGCCATCAACCGATACCCTTAATTCTGAAGCTGCGGTCATGTAATCATATATATCTATGTTTGTCGCATACCATATATCTTCACGACCACCCATCTGCTGGCAAAAGCCTTCTATAACATCCCAGTTATTTTTATCCGTAAACTCATAGCTGTGTCCCCAAACATACATAAGATATAAATACTGAGTTTTAAATAAAGCCTTAAACTTTTCTCCAAGTTTATAAAGGTCAGGATTATTATGATGAGCCGTAGGATTCCAAAGCATGTAATTATCCGGCATAGCAAAATCCATAGTACTTTTTACCGTTCTGCCATATCGAATTCCTGCGTACGGAAGCATCTGGGTAAGCTTTTCATTCACAGAGCCGTTAGGATACGCCAGCCCCCTGACCGTGTATCCTACGGCTCTTTCAAGATCGCGTCTGTTTTCTAATACTTGCATTAGATTCTGTTCATCAGGGCATCTTGCTATTGTCGGATGCTTTGATGTATGACAGGCAACCTCATGACCTTTATAAAGTTCTTTATATTCAGAAACAGGTATTCTTTCATTTAAATATTTATTTTCCAGTTCATTACTTTCTTCAAAGGAATTAAGATTAAAAGTCCCCTTTATTCCATACTTATTAAAGATTTCTACAAGTCGTCTGTCTTCTATACGACCATCGTCATAACTCATGGTAAGGACTTTATGTCTGCCGCCAGGAAAACACGTATATATGACTCTTAATGGTCTGTCATTACTCATTGCGGTTCATATCTCCTTCCTTATAGTCCAGAGGAACCTTTGAAAAATCCATGTCAGAAGCATAATAGTAACTTGTATAGCAGGTCTGATTATAGCAATTATTCTGCCATGCAATTCCAGTTCTATACATTATGTCGTCCATAGGTGTATAAAGCTTATGCTTAGTCACCTCTGTATTTGTATAAATTCTAAATGCACTGTCATCTTCCAGTCTTAGAATTATATCCTCTCTGAAATCACCAAATATACTGGCCACCAGCGAAGGATTCCCTTTAGTTCCATTATTAACAAGCGTTCCCTTGGGTTCAAAAACTACTCCATGATAAGGATCATTTATCACGCCTCTTCTAACATCCTTCAAAAGGTAATTAGGTCCGTCTGTCACCTGTGTAGTAAGATCTGCCGCCCATCTTATTGCCTGATTAGTAGATGGTGCCTCAATAGGAAGTTTTCTTCCTTTACAGTCATAGACATCATTTACCCAAACCTGAAGTCCTCTGGTATTTGGATCTATATCACCTATCATGCATCTTCCAAGGTCGCAGTCTGCAAAAACGCCAAACTTACCTATGGGATTACCGTCCTGATCATACATATCAAGCACTTCACCAGTGGCTGCATCTCTAAGTGCATAACCAAAAGGTGCTTCCATCGCTCCTTCAAATACATTAAATATCTGAAGTCCTTCACGATCAGGATCTATCTTGGCAACATGCATAGAATCGCCATGTCCCAGTTTCGCTCTCCTACCATCCGGAAGATAATCATAAGAGCTATATAAGAGACTTCCATCATCATCTATACATGCAGCCCCATATATTATTTCCTGTCTTCCATCTCCATCAACATCAGCAACTGAAAGACTATGATTTCCCTGACCTGCCAGGGTTCCATACAAAGGATGTGTACCATCTTTTATATGGGGATTACAATTAAATGGATTATCCATAGGGACATGCTGTGAATCCACATCCCATACCTTTTCAAATTTTCCATTTTTGATATTATAGGCAGCTAGAGTTGTTCTGGTATAATAGCCTCTGCACATTATCACCGAAGGTCTAACTCCATCCAGATAGGCCACGCCAGCCAGGAATCTATCCACTCTGTTACATGGTTCGATTCGTCTCATGGAATAATCTCCCCACATAAGTCCGTCATCTTCTCTCAAAAATGGATAATCTATGGTATCAAGTTCCTTTCCATCTCCCCCAAAAACGGTGAGATATTCAGGTCCCTCATATATAAATCCCTCAAATTCTCTAAGCTTATTCTTCTCACTTCTTGAAGGAGCATATACATCTAGAAAATAATCAACCAGTTCTGAAGCCTTCTTAGCGCTCAAAGGATAATCAAATCTTTGTTCTATACCAAAACACTCTTCAAGTGTCTTCGGCCAATTTCCTTTGAGTACCTCGGGATGAGCATCCCAGCCCATAAAAACGTCAATCAGATGATTCCTATAATCCTCTGCAGAACATACATAATTATCCTTATCTGTAACGCCTCTTTTCTTATCTTTTTCAGGTATAGTTATATATTTTTCAGATATAACATTTCCGTCCTCATCATAGATTGTCATTCTTGTTCCTGGCGCTGTCTTAACAATCATCTGGGCACTTCCATCACCCTCAAAATCATAGACCATAAATTGTGTATAATGAGCTCCAGCCCTTATATTGGGCCCCATGTCAAGTCTCCAAAGAAGTCTTCCCTCTAAGGTGTAAGAGTCAATTATGCAATTACCCGTATAACCTTTTATTGAGACATCTTGAGAATTTGAAGGATCCCATTTGAGAATATACTCATATTCCCCATCGCCATTTACATCCGCAATACTCATATCATTTATATGATAATCATAATGCTGTCCTGACTTTGTGACTCCTCCTTCCGGTTTAACAACCTTGACATCAATATAATTAGATCCACTCTTCCAAACCTTAACAGGCTTACAAATAGAATCCGCCCTATATCCCTTAGAAATGCCATGAACAGGTTCTACACTATATTCATCTGATTGTTTCCCATCTTCATCCAGATAATTAGTACTATCCGTAACAGTTGCTATCAGTTCTCCATTCCGATAAACATTAAAGTCTTCTCCTGTAAGCCCCATAGCATTGGAACCTGTCGCCTCTCTTTTGAATAGTCTCCAGGCCAGAAATATTCCAGAATCAGTTTTTACAGCAATGAGTCCACGATTCAAGTCTTCTCTTTGTTCTGTCATTTGGTCCCCCTTATTCAGTTTTTTTATTTATAATCCTTGTATTTTATATTCACGCTACTTGTTTTTTATAAATGCTAATTATCTACGTTTTTTTAGTATTACATCTTTAGACTTGTACGTTATACTCAGCCTACCCATTCATCTTGTATTATTAAATCATAAGATATTAGTTATAAATT
Source organism: Eubacterium sp. (assembly GCA_024696635.1). GTDB lineage: Bacteria > Bacillota > Clostridia > Lachnospirales > Lachnospiraceae > Eubacterium_Q. The sequence continues at coordinate 21,745 of JAILGP010000129.1, forward strand.
TGTACACATTTGCACTCACACTTTATAAATTTGTATTCTTTTTATTCAAATTCATGTTATTGAAGTTTCCAAAACTTCTTTCTTGGGCTTAAAGGTTCTCAAATTTCTTTAGTTCTTCAAGTTCCTCCATGTTACCAGAATCTTCAGCATTCTCTGCTTTATCAGATTCTTCACATTCCTCATCTTCCTCCAGCTTTTCAAATTTTTTACTGAAAAATCCAGAAAACAAATAAAGCGAAAAGCTTTTAGCCATAAGCCATATAAGCCAGCACCATTTGATATTCTGATAACAATACCAATATGTAACTCCTTCTATGATTACGCCTATAAGAATCCAGCCCAAATTAGCAATTGTAAAAAAAGTTGCGCTCTTTAAAAGCTCTAAAAATCTTAATGAATATCTAGCAAAAAATGGGAATAGACAGAATACGATCATCACAAAAAGCAACGTGATAACTATAAAGCCCAACAAGACAATTGGCGGAACTTTTCCATTTTCAGAATTATAAATCATTAACCAATTTATAAAAAATGATGTACCAGTTATTTCACATACAAGTGAAAGCCCTATGCCCATAGGAAGATTTTCCTTAAAAGCTTTAAAAAAGGGTTTAATGATTGTTGGCTCTTCCTTCCTATGTATCTTCATAGCAACATTATACTTGGCCGAAACAGAAGCCCCAGCTGTTATTATTGGTAAAGAAAAAAGGAAGCATAAAATATTCAAAAGCATAAAGTCGGTAGCTTTATCTAACATTTGCATAAATCCACTATCATACCTGAATAATTTCATATCCAAACCCCTTGTATATGGTTTACTAACCCAATCTATTATGTATAGTATTATAATTCCAAGGCAACTCAATTTCTCTGTATAATTTATACAATTCTTTGCAAAATCAACCATTTATATTATGCAAAATATATGATAAAATAAAGACATCTTAATAATAAAGGAGTGTTTTTATGTCCAAAAAAAAGGGACCTGTAATTGAATTTAGGAGTTATGAATTACCACCAAATTTGCCCATAGTGATATTAACCGGGGACGAATGGATAATATCCGATAAACCTTCGGGAAGACTACACTTTCATAATTGTTTAGATTTAGGTTTATGTGAAGAAAACAGCGGTGTTATGGAATTTTCAGACTCATGTTTCAAGTTTTCAAAAGGTGATGTAACTGTAATTGGATGTGATATATGTCATACCACATATTCAACTCTCGACCACCTCAGTAAATGGTCATATATTTTCATTGACTTTGAAGCTTTACTCGAATCATTTTTCCCACTGAAGCTTTTCACCAATATAGGTGATTATGAGGATCTGGTTCATGGTTCATGCATTAAAATACCTTATGATACCTGCCCCGATATCCGACACTTAATAAAAGGAATCATCTCAGCTTTTGAACAAAAAGCCCCTAATTACCAATATTCAATCCGCGGGCTCTCCCTTTCACTTTTGATTGATTTACTAAACTACAAAAATTCTTCAGATATAAAGGCAATCGATAGTCCTAAATCAAAAAAGAATTCTCTTGTTATCGCACCTGCACTTAATTATGTTCAGGATCATTACGATGAGGACTTTCCTATAAATACATTATCTGATTTATGCGGCTTAAGCCCCACCCATTTCAGAAGGGTATTCACTCAGATCATGGGAGAATCGCCACTAGATTATATTATTAATGTAAAAATCACCAAAGCAACTTCGCTTTTAAGAACCACCAACATGTCTATACTTCAAATTTCCGAAAATGTTGGCTTTGCAACAATTTCAAGTTTTAACAGACATTTTAAGAATCTAATGGGATCTTCGCCTCTTAAATGGAGACAGGAAAATATGCCTCTTAAACAGGGCGATATAATCAAATATACCGGATGGCTTATCCCCCCATCTGATGATGAATAAAACCAAAACGGATAGCGGATAGTTTTTACCTACCGCTATCCGTTTTTCTTAAATTCAATAAACTCATTTAATCAAGCTATGGAATCTAATCCTCAAATCAATCTCTATTGAATTTCTGATCAATTCCTTAATCCGGATGTTAATTATATTATAATTTTTCTAAAGTTACTTTTTACTTACCGACTTTCTTCTCTTTATAAGACAGATTGAAAGTATCATTATTATAGCAATCACCATTATCACAACAATAAATGTTATATTTGTTTGATCACCTGTCTTAACCTGGGATTTAGAATCAGCTTTCTTATCAGTCTGAGTTTTTTCCTGTTTTGGTGTAACACTTGTTGTTTTTGGTGTATTAGTATTAGGTGTTGTACTTGGTGTTACTTCAGCTTTCTTTGCAGTTTCTTCTTGCTTTGGAGTTTCCTGTTTTGGAGTTTCTTCCTGCTTTGGTACCTCCTGTTTTGGAGTCTCTTCCTGTTTCGGAGTCTCTTCCTGCTTTGGAGTCTCTTCCTGCTTTGGTGCAATTTTTGCAATAAGCTTTGTCAAATTACCAGCACTAACCGTAGCATCCTGTTCCTTATTTAATGTAACAGTATATCCATCTGGTATCTTAACCACCTTATATGTATAGACACCCAACTGACTAGTATAGTTTCCAAAACTATCTTTTCTTGCATATTCAGTTACCTGACCATTGTCATCAGTTGTAAATGTCTTTGTTACTGTTCCGTCTTTTCCATCTGGGACAGTTACTTCTACTGTAGCTCCCGGTACTATCTTACCTGTGCTTTCATCATATATAGTTATTACAACTCCACCAAGCTTTGTTGCTATTACTGCTTCATGTTGACCTGTACCCTCATCTGGTACTGTGACGCTGCCTGTTTCTCCAGTTTTTACAGAATAACCTTCTGGCACTTCTGTTACAGTTACCGTATAATTTCCAGGCTTTACTGAAGGAATATTACCCTGTTCATCTACTATCTGACCTTCCTTATTAGTTGTATAAGTTGTTTTGTTGCCATCTTTATCTTCAACAACAACCTTTGCTCCAGGTACATCCTTACCGGATTTTTCTTCTTTTACATGAACCTTAAGCTTTCCACCTGTAGGCTTTATCTTTGATTCAATTTCTGTAAGGTTTCCTGCTGTTACTTCTGCATCCTGACTTTCATTAAGTGTTACCTTATAGCCATCTGGTATTGTTTTTACAACATAGGTATATGTTCCAACTGGACTTGTATAGTTACCATATGAATCCTTCTTAGCAAATTCTGTGATCTGTCCATTCTCATCTGTTGTATAAGTCTTTGTCACCGTTCCGCCTTTTCCATCTGGCCCGGTTACTTCTACTGTACATCCAGGAACCTTGTCTCCTGTTGACTCATCATATATTGTATGAACTATTCCACCAAGCTTTGTTGCTATTACTGCTTCATGTTCGCCTGTACCATCATCTGGTACTGTGACGCTGCCTGTTTCTCCAGTCTTTACAGTGTAGCCTTCTGGCACTTCTGTTACAGTTACCGTATAATTTCCAGGCTTTACTGAAGGAATATTACCCTGTTCATCTACTATCTGACCTTCATCATTAGTTGTATAAGTTGTTTTGTTGCCATCTTTATCTTCAACAACAACCTTTGCTCCAGGTACATCCTTACCGGATTTTTCTTCCGTTACATGAACCTTAAGCTTACCAGCTGGTATAACCGGATCATCCTTTACATTCAATGTAATATATCCACCACTTGTTGAAACTGTCGAAGGAGTGGTGCTAGTATCATCGGACGATGTAATTCTGTAACCATTAAGAGCAAATTCCCCAAGATTACAATGCATATTCACTTTTCCGATTATTCTTATATACTTAGCCTGCTTGCCACTAGACAAAGTCAACTGGCTTCTATTAAACGTATACCAATTCAATGGATTATTATTATCAAAAATTCCTTCAAGCGCATTACTCAGATCAAGGATTGTTTCCCAATCAGATGTTCCACCCTCACGAGTACCAACAGGGCCAGGGTCTGTCGCGACCTGAATCATAAGTTCTTTAATTCTCGCCCCCATATTTTTCTTATCTGCTCGAGGGTAAACACTTATCTGTTCAATATTATAAGCATCAGGTAATTCCACCATAACCCATGCAGTCTGTTCCGGAAGCAGTGGTGCCGGAACTCCATCATTACCGCTTTCAGCACCATAATTCATACCATCAAAATAGGTACTTGTATCCCCATCAAAAGCACTTTTAGGTCCATTTGCAGCATTATTGTTCCAAACATCAGAACCAGTAGCTTCTTGACCGCTCAAATCCAACCAATCAGATGCTTCTGCAACAACCGGGTACACGGTATCAGATATTCCATAGCCTGGCGCTGCTTGTATTTCTTTTACATAATAGCTTTCTCCAGATTCGACCTGAGTTTCAAAGAATATCTGGCCATTATCATCTGTAGTACCTTGTTCAATAGGAGTACCTGTACAGGCTTCATTATCATACAATCCATATACAGCTCCTTTTACCACCTCATCCGTTGTACTAGATCTTTTAACTAATCCTATTTTAGGATAAGCAGGGGTTGTAGTTTCATCTGCTCTTACCGACAAACCCGATCCACACAAAACATTGATGATCATTGCAATCGTCATTAGAACACCAATATAAAATCTTAGAACTCCTTTTTTCATAGGCTCACTCCCTCTCCTTAAATAAAAATTTAATAATCCCCCTTAAATAATTACTTAAATTTTATACCTAAAATTTAAGTATTTCTAATCAATTTCGATTGAATTTCCTTTTTTTTTACTAAATTTCGACCACATTCAACAATTTATACATTTTTTCGTTTGCTCATTTGTGGATTTTCTATAAACAGCAAAAAGAGATAATAAGTTTTAGTAATGATTATTTTTACTTAATTATTTACTTAATTTTTAATCATTCTTATATAAAAGGTCTTCTATCCAATATCAGAGATAATGGTTTTGATGTTTTTATATAGCCTGGGATTACATCTTGCATTACCGCTATTGCACTTATTACTGCAAGGAAATTATTCATATCATCAAATACATCATACTTATTATTTTCATTTAAAATCATATTCATCAGCTTATCGCATAAGTTTTTGATTATAATCTGACTTTCCTCAAACCTTTTCCCGCTTCTTCTTTGGGCATGTACCAATAAATAGGTAAAATCTATATAAGGCCAACCAGGTCTGTCAAAAACCATCTTGCATTCTTCATTATGATTATATGCATCTATGCATGTATCAAGTATCTTGTCCACTTCCTTAATCGGCCTTTTAGCATATTCATAATTAAAAACATAATGAAATGCAGCTGCTATATAATGAAACAATGGAGCTTTACTTTCTTTACCCATCCATAGTCCATTATTCATATCCTCATTCTTATCCAACCAATCAAAATAGTAATCTTCCCATTCATCTGAAGACATACCAGTAAGGAGCATGGATCCATATATTCCGGCCCCCCAATGAGCGCCTAACCAAGGATCATTATCCCAGTCAATCTTATCCATAAAAGCATATATTCCATCTTTGGTAATATATTCAGAAAAGCCCTCTGCCTTATAATCAGGTACAGCATCCAGCAATTCTAAAGCACCAGCTGCAAATGCCGTCGTATGACAGACAACACTTCCTTCATATTTGAACAGACCGTCTAATGGATCTTGATAAGCCTTTATCTCTCTTATCAAACCCTCTCTTTCAGTTTCTGGAATTCCACCTAATGTATAATAAATATCCGTCGCCAGGGAAGCACCATATACAGACGCCTCCATATCTCTACTATTCTTTTCGTCCTGTTTCAGCCATCTGCGATATTTTCCCACCTGTCCAATATTATGCTTACCTATCGCATCATATGCCTTATCAATAAATTCTCTTAAATCGTACATTTTTTTGCCCTATCCATTTTTATTAAAATAATTTTAGTTTTTTCTTAAACTATTTCTTCCTATTCACTTAACCCTTCTTCAGTAACATTTTCCTCATAATCATTTTCAAGTCCTTCATTCTTATCCCACACATCAAATATTCTCTTCATAAAACTTCCCTGAAGGTAAAGTATAGATGCACATCCAGCAAATATTATAAGAGGAAGCAATCCCATATAAAGATAAGCAAGATAGATAATGCCTATAAATGAGGCAAAAATCAAAATACTATAATATATCTTGACTATAGTAATAAGAAGGGCCGTTCTATATAAAGCAGGTATGGTCATTTCATAATGGGAAATCAGTGAAAATATATTTATATTAAGGGCCAGGATAAAAAATGTTACAAATAGCAGCATAAACCAATATAGCCTGGTGCATCCCACATTATAAATATAAATCCAGTCAGCCGTGAGGACCGCCATAATGAAAGCCTGTACAGCCCAAACCTTAGTAGATTGTTTAAAATTCTCCTTAAAACATATAAAAAACGGTTTAAATATAGAATGTTCACCATAATTCAGAACCCTTTGCGTTGTATAATAACGGGCAGTTAAGGATGCACCTATGGTAACTATAGGAATACAGCATATAAAACTAATTGCATATATAAGGAACAAATTAACAGTCTTTTCTATAAATTGAATAACCGGACCATTGTAATTTAATACCTTCAATCAGTTCACCTCCTAAATCTCCATCACTTTCATTTCAAAGGCCTTAAGACTAATCCTTTGACCTGAAATCTCCAACTCCTTTATATTCTCAGAATTATTAAAAATACAAATTATATCCAGCGAATCTCCAACTCTTCTTGTGATTTCAACATTTTCAGGAAGATTGTCATAATAAGAAATTTTCAGATCATCAAGAATCTCCTTGGCTATTTTCTCATACATAGTCCTTTTTCCAACACTGCCTATATAATAAGCCTTACCCTTACCATAGGTATTTACTGTTATTGCTGGTTTGCCTTTATAAAAACCGCCTTCATAATATGCCAAAGCATCTCCACCATCTAATTCCAAAACATCGCACCACTGTCTGCAGGTGAATATTTCTCCATCAGAAAACTTTATTTCTACGGTATCATTTCCAATTGAATCATACTCCGCAACATGACAGCCCACCATATCCCTATATAATGTAGGAAGCAGATCCATAATGCAGTTATTAGAAGAATCCTTTACGCCACTTCTTACACCAAGGATTACCCTGCCACCATTTCTTGCAAACTCATGCAGATTATTTACAGTTTCTTCATCTGTAACATAGGAAAGTGGAATGCAAACAACCTTATAATCCTGCAAATCAGCCTTTTGACTTATGATGTCAACATTTATACCATATCTTTTAAATGCTGCGTGCAGGAGTTTTAATTGCTCATAATAATACATTCCATTTGTCTGAGGCTGCATATTTAAAGCCCATTCGTTTTCGGCTGAATAAAGAATAGCCACATCCGAATGAATATCCGTATCTGAATATTTTTCAAGTTCCCTCGCTCTTCGGCACAGATCTTCAAATTCCCTGAAACGTCTTCCCGGTATATTTGAATGATCCAGCAGACCATGCCAATACATTTCCGCTCCCTTAGTTGCTGTACGCCATCTGAAATGTACCACAGTGTCAGCTCCATGCATGAAGGACTGAAGTGAATAGCCTTCAAGCATTCCCGGTCTTGTAGTCTTAGCCATAGGCGCCCAGGATCCTATTCCTCCACTTAGTTCTTCCATAATCCAGAATTTTTTTCTAAGGCCGCCTCTCATAAAATCCAGATGAAAGGCATGGGAATAAATATCCTCAAGGTCATCTGGTATATCCGTGGTTGGATAGTTATCGTAGGCTACAAAGTCTAGACTTCTGAATTGTTCATATATATCCGGCATATTTTCACAGAACCAGGTGTTAGTAGTTATCTTTGTCCCGGGCATATATTTTCTTATGATTTCCGCCTGAAAATCACAAAACTCAGCCACATCTTCCGACGCTCTTCTCTTATAATCAAGCATATAAGATGGATTAAGCCAATTTTCCGGACTATCTCCATAGGGTGGATCTATCTGACTCCAATCAGAATATTCCCCGCTCCACACTACCATTCCATAGGTATTATTTAGATTTTCAAGACTCTTGTATCTGGCTTTAAGCCACTGTCTATGCTTTTCGTTGCATTTGTCGCAATAACATATTCTTGCATCAAGTTCATTATCAATCTGCCAGGCACATATAATCTTTCTATCCTTATAATGGTCGGCCATCTTTTCTATGATTTTCTCAGCAAAAAATCTGAACTTAGGACTATTATAGCATCTATGCCCACGTATTCCTACAGCCATTCTCTTACCATCTCTTTCCACAGGAATGACCTCAGGATATTTCTGAAACATCCATCTTGGTGGATTGTTGGTAGGTGTACACATTACAACATCAATATCATATTCTTCAAAAAGACCGACAATTTCATCCAGCCAGGCAAAGTCATATATACCTTCAGCTGGTTCAAGCCTTTGCCAGCAGAATTCCGCAAGTCTTACCACCTTAACCCCAGTTTTAGCCATAAGCTTTACATCATCCAGCCACATGCTTTTATCCCATTGCTCAGGATAATAATCAACCCCAATAACCATAATTACCTCCTGTCCCAAAATAAAGTATCCATCACTTAATTATATTTAATTCACTATATTTCACTCATAAAATAATTGCTAATCCGGTCATATTCTAAACACTTTTATTTAAGCAAAAAGCATATATCCCCATAAGATATATGCTCTTTACCATATAGAAGGGTTTTTCTTTTATAATACCCTTTTAATTATTTATTATTCTATTCAAACCCTAGAAATATTATTGCAATTTCGACCATGATTTCCTTTTCACAATCAAGCCTTTTTTATCTTACTATCTTTTTTTATTTTATCTCTTTCATTAACCACCTTATTATTATCTTTATTATTATCTTTATTTTTACCCTTATTATCATTTTTAGCCAGGAAGTCAGCTACTCTACGAAGATTCCCCTTAATAGTCATCTTCTCTTCAGAAGTAATTTTTTGATTTTCCTTAGCAAAATCGATTATCTCCTTAGCAGCGTCCATTCTTGCTTTAGTATAAGAACCAGGTTTTTTACCATTCTTAGAAAACTCTTTCCTCTTTTCTTCATAATAAGTACTTGCAACTTTTTGAACATTATTCATTGCCTTATTAAGAATTTCCAAATCAGAGACATTGGTATACTGAGCCATAAGTGTTTCAACTGAATTATCGCCTGATGCTATAGCATTTTCAGCATTCTTAATACGTGTATTAATCTTATTAACTAATCTCTTATACTCTTTCACAGCCTTCTGCATGTTTTCATAATTGTCTGATGTTCTAAGAGAACTGGTTCTACTATTAAGCAGCTTATCAAACTTCTTAGCGTGATCCAGTTGATTTTCTATTCCATCTTTTGTGGCACGATTTATGTTATCAGCCATAATCATATTATTCTTCACCGAATCTGCAGCAAGTTTAGGCATATCTTCAATTGCTTCAACAGCTCTCTTAAAAAGATTATTTCTCTTTATCATATCGTCATGCGTCAGGTTTTTCCAGGATTCATCATCAAGCTCAACAATACGATTTTTATTATTAGTATCACCTTCCCTTACCATGTCACGACTTAATTTTATTGCATTTTTTAAATTTTCAAGTCGCTTCTTTGCCGCAAGAATTTCTATTTCTGAAACAAGGCCTCTTAAAGAAAACTCCAACTGAGCAGAATTTAAACCAAGAACCTTATTAGCTGTATTAGAACTAATAAATCCCATATTTTTAGGAACCACCATCATATTCACATCATTTTTATCACTATATATACGACCAAATGATGCATCATTATCTATGCCCTGGGCCCCAGCAAATTTTCCATACTCATCAAACTTGATAAATACATTTCCACCATGCCTGTCAACATTGCCACAAAGGTAATCAAGCACCTGAATATCCGCTATATCTCTATATCCCTGTCCATTATGATTTTCAAAGGTACTTTTATTCACATATTGGCCTGCTATCCCTGGATGATTAGGATCTACATATGGAGACTCTTCCATAAATGTTCCATCTACCACACTTCCATCCTGAGTTTTTATTTTAATACTCTGGGAATGACATATAACATGACCAAGATCCAGAAGCTCCGCCACCGTACTCATAGCTGTATTTCTAGTATCTATTCTGGTCTTATCCTCTAATCCAGCAACCTTATAACCTAAAAAATGAACTAAATCAGCTTTGGCCATCTTACAAAATTCTTTTGCTGCCTTTTTTCCACATAAGCCCTCTACCGCTTCCACACTTATGCCATTCACCTTTGCAAGCTCATTAAAAAATTTATCTGTAGAGAATTTAGCATTAGTAATATTATTTCCTTTTCCTATAAATGACCTCAAGAAATTATAGGTCATAAAAATCTTATCATCTACAGGATGATCCTGGGATTTATTTTCTGTCTTACTATAGTATTCATTATATTTTTCCAGAAAATTATTTATCAAACTGGCCCCTCTATTGCTCTTAGCCTTAGATGCAGTTTTCGCAAGCATACTACCTATACTAGCTACAGGATCACAATATGAATCCTTAGTAAAATACCCGTGAATAGTTTTTCCATCAATTCCTTTTATTGACATAGGAATTCTTTGGGACATATTTCCACCCACAGTTTCAATTTTTTTATTTCTTAGATCTACCACCTTACTTCTTGCATCATCTAATAAATCAGGTAAGGTTTTTTCTTCTTTCTTGGGATTATAAGCAATAATAGTTCTTTGCTCAGAAGATAAAATATCAGCAAGTTTTTTTGTGATTATAAATACATTTTTCAAGTCAGGATCTTTAACATTTTTATTTTCAGCCAAAAACTTTTCCATTGAAATAGAGGTATCCTTAAAATTCTTTTTTAAGAGACTTAAATTTTCATCCTTAATAAGAGGCCAGCCTGATTGGTCCGGTTTCATAAGTGTACTCATATTATTATTCAGAGTATTTAAATGCAAAATAAAATCCTTATATGCTGCATTTTCAATCTTCGAATTATTTAACTCATGAATAAGCTTTTCCCTAGTCACCTCATAATCTTCCTGGACTAATTGATCAGCATCTTCATATATTAATTTTTCATCTAAAACATCTAACGATTCTTTCATAAGTACACTCCTATTATCGTTTACTTAACTTACATATATTATTTATAAGATATCATTAGATTACTCCTTGCATGATAACAAATGAGCAACAAAATTTTCACAGGATTATAATTGAATGAACTTAGCAGCCCTTTTTACCAGCTTTATGGTCCTGAATAGAGCATGCACTTGCACCACCATACTCAACCAGGCCAACATCCTCCGGCTTAAGGGTTATAGTTCCATCTTCAAGTACAAAGGCAGGAATTCCCACATCCCCCACTTCCTTTGAATGATCAAATGCAGGACTCTTATCCCTAAGCCTTGTAAATTTACCCATATTCCTAATATTCTCACCTATATTTATATATTCAAATTCACTCTCACGTCCCTTAATCTGCTCATGAATAAAGTCACAATAAGGACAGGTTGGCATTCCATAAATTTTTATCATTTTCACATTCTCCTTTTTTACAAATTTCCCACAGGGCTGTCATTTAAGCTTCTCTTAAACATATACCCTCACAGATTCGACTAATTGCTACTACTCTGAAAAGTTTTATATTTATTTCTTTATATTACGATTTCTAAATGTTAAGAAAAGCATAATCGTTGCAAATACCAGGCCTATTCCCATTAGCATTTTATTATCAGGCATTTTGGTTGATTTATCATCAGACTTTTTATGATATTTTAAGTCGGATTTCTTAAGACGGTAATCGCAGCAATCATCCCCCTCAGCAACCGACTTAGTACGCACATAATCAATTCCTCGAAAGCCAGTCATATATTCCTTATCCATGCAACATATCATCTGGGCAGCCTCCGGAGTTCCCAGTTTCCTCGCTCTATCATAAAGAGGACAGCCTACAACATCTAGAGAGCATTCACTATCTGTAACATGTACATCTTTACATTCATAGCCATCACTCATCTTTGCCGCAATCTTATCCATGTTTTTCCACATTAGTCCCGGAATTCCAGGCAAAGCCGTTATCCTGCTAAATATTTTTTTCATCTTAAGACCAGTCTTTTTTCCATAAGCACGTGTAAGTTCCAGAGCCTGACCTGGAAAATAATTATCTATAGCCCTAAATAATGCTACAGCCGGAAAAACAAACTGCTTATCCGTACTATCAGCACCAGGTATTGACTGTTCCAATTCACAAACTTGATTATTGGCATACTTCCATATCATTTCTGCCCTTTCGCTACCAAATCTTTCTATCAAATCCTTTTTAAAATTTTTATAAATAAGAGATTTATCTAACTTGTTTGCATCCATAATACAGTACTCCTTTACTATATAATTTAGAATTGCCACAATACTTTGTTTTATTATATTACCAGAATCCCCTGCTTTACCATACTATTTACTCTTATTATACAATTTAATCCAATTAGATTATTTGCCACTACTCTGCATTTAATTCATGATCATTTATCTCCATATTTTCCTGACGCCTCATAAATAGAATTCTTGAACAAATCATAAATATTGTGATTCCAACAGACACCAGTATAGGGTAAATTATCAGCATATCTTCCGGAATGATAAGACTCAGTATGGCTATGGCTCCAGCAGGTGGCATATACATATGAAAAATGTGTATCATCAAAAGTGTAAGAATCATGATGATAGCCGCTCCGGCAAATGTCGGTATTCCCAGTTTTATAATCAGAAAGGCTCTGACCAGAAAACCAACAAATCCACAATAAGTTACCAGAATTATAGTTTTGACAGGCTTATTTCTTGTTTTATTTCTCGGTCTTGAGAATTCAGTAAATGCAACCAAAATAGGTGGTGCTATTACAAATCTATAACCATGAGAAAAGCATATTCCACCAACAATTGCCACTATAATAAATCTAAGCAGAAGATCCTTCCAATCCTCTTTACTACTTAACAGCACCGGTTTATAGTCTTCATTTTCTCTAACCCCCATTTTTATTAAGAGCTTATGAAAAATAACCAGTAAGGAAGTAAGTATAAATGCAGATATAGGATATACCCAGGTGGTAGTCTGCAGCATAACCGGAAGTACTATTGCAGAAACAAAGGGCGCAAATGTAGTACCCGAATATAAAAACAAAATCTGGGATAATAAAAAAGCAATAAGAAGTTCTGGAAACACACCAATAGAAAGCTTCCTTACTATAATCACCCCCATAAATGCACAGCCAGTAATAAGTAGTAGCATTCTTCTTCCATTTACCATCCAGCTACGCTTCTGAGCCACAAGATAACCAACTGATAAGGCTGCCATCTCCGGAAATATAATCTCCTTCTCATCAAAAAAATCTGCCGCAAAAACCATAACAGAAACCAGTATTATTGCGAGTATATCAGTTAATAAATATTTATGCATTTTACTCTTCATTTTTTTCCATCCGATAATTTTTTAGTATCATATTCTTAGCTTAAATAATTACAAACCCTATACTAAGAAGCAGCGTGTCTATATTCCAAAGGCTTTTTATGATAATAATTATAAAAGACCTTTGCAAAACGTCCCTGGTTACTATAGCCAATTTTGTTTGCTATTTGAAGTATAGAATAATCAGTTTCATTTAAAAGCATGGCTGCACGTTTCATACGAATATCATTTAAATATACTGATATAGAAACCCCATATACTTCTTTAAAATAGTTCTTAAGACTAGTTTCGCTTATACCAAAGTCAGAAGCTATCTTTTTAATGGGAATATGTTTACTAAGATCCTCAGTAAGTATATCATGCGCTTTTTTTGCCATAGCCCCCTGACGCTTGGTGATTAGATGTGGCGTAAGAGGCACCAAATTTTTATCATCTAATAATAAATGCAAAAATTCCAATACTTTAATTCGAATAATTCCAATATTATCGGTATCTAGATAATTAGTCAATTCACAAATATTTGATTCACAATCAGAAGAAATAATTCCTATAAAGGGATCCTCATCATTTTTATAATTAGCAAATAATTTATCAAAATCTATAGTAAAGGTTTCAAGAAGCAGTCTGGTTTCCTTTGTAAACATTTGATCAAAAAAATATATTTCAAATCCTTTATAATATTTTAATGGATAGGAAAAATTACTTAATTTATGTTTTTTCCCAACGCAAATATTATCTGTTGTAATATAGCTGACATTATTTTCTGAATATTTAAACTCACATCTTCCTGCCAGACAATAATTAATTGTATATAGAGAGTTTATGTATGAATTGCTGTCAAACGGAACGTAAGAAGCTGATATCTGATTTAATGAAAGTATTATTCCAGGAACAATAGGAAATGTAGTCATAGAAAAAAATCCATCTTTAAGTTCTTCCTTATAGGTGGAAATACTTTC
>JAILGP010000133.1 GCA_024696635.1 Eubacterium sp.
TAGAGAAAGTCGCCGCTGCAGTTTTAACATTAAGTGTACCAAAGATTGGAACCTTAAGAGCAAAATTGCCTTTGAAATCCTGTCCCGCATCAGTAGCAGCAAACATCTTCCACGCAATAACTATAACAGCAATTATAGCCAGAAGAATATACCATCTATGTACCAGGAAATTCGAGAAGTTAACCAAAAGCTGTGTAGCAGCAGGAAGATCAGCTCCCATTTCTTCGAACATTTCAGCGAATGTAGGTACAACCGATGTAAGCATGATTACAACTACACCACATGTTACAAGAAGTACTACTATAGGATACATCATAGCACTCTTAATCTTGCCTTCGATATGTCCATCCTTCTCAAACTGAATTGCCATACGTTCGAAACAGATTTCCATCTTACCTGATGATTCACCAGCAGCAACCATGTTACTAAGCATATTCGGAAATACGTTAGAGTTAAGCTTCATGGCATCCGCAAGAGTACCACCCTTCTGAACAAAGGCTGATGCTTCTTCAATAGCAGCAACCAAAGTTTTGTTTTCCAAGCTTGTTGCAAGCATATCAAGCGCTGCAATTACCGGAACACCAGCTCTAAGCACGGCAGCCATCTGTTTACAAAAAATTGAAAGATCCTTATTCTTAACTTTTGGTTTGAATAAGTTGAACTCAGTACCTTTATAATCGCCAAATTCTGTGATATTGAGTCCTTCCGCACGAAGTTTGGACTTCGCTGAATCCTCGCTGTTAGCTTCTACGGTTCCTTTTTTTACCTTTCCAGAAGCATCCACAGCTCTGTAACTATACTTTGCCATATTCTATCCTCCGCCCATTTTTTACAACATACTACACTTATCAAAATATACAATAATTTACATAAAATTGCAACCTTTTGATGACAATTATGAACAAACTGTTAACAAAAATTCGTTAAAATTTCACATAAAAATTTTGAATCAAAGTCTTCAACACAAGATATGCTTTTTTTTATATGTAAGACCATATATATTGATATTAATAACACATTCCAAATTATTCACATTTTTTCATACTATTATCACTTTTCTCTCTACGACCACTAATTTTGTATACAAATATGTAGCGTACAAGTTGTGATTATGTAAACTTTTTTCAAGTATTTTATATTAATACAGATTCTTCTTCATATTCAACTGATCCTGAGCATACAGAAGTGCATTATCCTTGCTGATCTGTCCACTTCTAAACATTTCCACAAGACAATCATCCATTGTAACCATTCCTACATTTCTGGACGTCTGGATTGTAGAAGTAATCTGATGAGTTTTTCCTTCTCTTATCTGAGATCTGATAGCTGATGTGGCAAGCATTACCTCGAAGGCTGCACATCTTCCTCTTCCATCAAGAGTCTGTATAAGCTGCTGAGATATAACTCCCTCTATAACCATCGCCAGCTGTACTCGAATCTGTTGCTGCTGGTGAGGTGGAAAAACGTCGATAATACGATCTACAGTAGCTGCAGCTCCAATTGTATGCAGTGTCGAGAAAACAAGATGTCCTGTCTCAGCAGCCGTAATGGCAATCTGAATTGTTTCAGGGTCACGCATCTCACCAACAAGGATTACGTCAGGATCCTGACGAAGAGCAGCTCTAAGCGCATTATCAAAGGAAAGTGTATCCATTCCAAGTTCTCTTTGGTTTACTATCGATTTTTTATGATGATGTATATACTCGATAGGATCCTCAAGAGTTATGATATGGTTACTGGTATTCTCGTTACACTTATTTATTATGGAAGCAAGTGTTGTTGATTTACCAGAACCTGTTGGACCAGTTACAAGAACAAGTCCCCTCTTCTTCATATAAAGATTTACGACTGCCGGTGGAAGTCCAAGCTGTTCAGGTCTCGGAATAACCGTATCAATTTTTCTGTAGGCAGCAGCCATGTTACCCTTATCCATGTATACGTTAACACGGAAACGTCCTTTTTCTCCAACAGAGTACGCAAAGTCACATTCACCTCTGTCCTTAAGGATTGCTTTCTGTCTTTCGTTCATGGTCATTCCAATACTCTCGGCAGCCTCAGAAGGGCTGAGAGGCGGTACGTCTACATCCTGCAGAGAACCATTAATACGGAATTTTGGTGGTATACCTACAGCCAGGTGAATATCCGAGGCATTCTCATCAACCGCAAGGCTCAGGAGTTCGTCCATATCAATCATCCAAAATTACCCCCAATCTTTATTTATTCTAATTATTTATATCTAATTTAAATAATTATTTTTATTATAATATTCTTTATTATAATTATTTTTATTATAATATTTATCAAATATACTTCATCAAATATACTTCATTAATATTCTTTAATAATCATTTAATGTTTTGTTAATCATTATGATTATTTTTTGATGTATTTTTATATATATAATTATAGGCGTTAACCAATATACTTATAATTTAGTAATTATCACCAGTAGTGTAAACAATCTTCTTCATCTCCGATATAGAAGTCGTTCCAGCAAGAACATGTTTTGCTGCAGACATCTTAAGTGTCGACATACCCTCGTCAAGGGCTTGTTTCTCAATAACATCCGCAGTAGCCCCTCTCGCTATAACTGCTTGCAAGGCCTTGGAAACTGGCATCATTTCGTAAACACCGATACGTCCTGCATAGCCAGTGTCGTTACAAAGAGGACATCCAACTGGTTCATATATTACATAATCATCTTCAGGATCATCAACACCAAGTACAATTTTCTCATCATCATCCGCAAGACGAGGTACGCAACAGGATTTGCAAAGTCTTCTTACGAGTCTCTGCGCTATTACCCCAACAAGAGCATCTCCTGCAACATAAGGTTCTATACCCATGTCTATAATACGTGTAACTGTTGAAGCAGCCGAATTAGTATGAAGTGTCGAAACAACAAGATGTCCAGTGATAGCTGCCTGTACGGCTATCTGCGCAGTCTCGCCGTCTCGAATCTCTCCTATCATTATTATGTCCGGATCCTGACGCAGAATAGAACGAAGTGCATTTGCGAACGTCATCTCTGCTTTTACATTAACCTGAACCTGATTGATACCATTTATATTAGCCTCGACAGGATCTTCAACTGTGATGATATTAACATCCTCAGTGTTAAGCTCTGATAATGAGGTATAAAGTGTTGTTGATTTACCAGAACCTGTAGGTCCTGTAACAAGGATAATTCCGTGAGGGTTACTCAGGATTCCATCAAATACTTCTATTTCTTCAGGTGTGAAACCAAGTCCAGACTTCGGTTTAGTAAGTCCATCCTTGGATGTAAGTCTCATAACCGTCTTTTCTCCGAATACTGTAGGAAGAATAGAAACACGGACATCAAACTCTTTTCTATCAACTATAATAGTGATACGGCCATCCTGAGGCTTTCTTTTCTCTGCAATATCCATACCACCAATAATTTTGATACGTGCTGTAATAGCAGGAAGAATACCAATCTCATATGACATAACCTGCTTTAAGGCACCATCTATACGGTATCTGACACGAACACTTCCTTCAAGGGCTTCTATATGAATATCGGATGCCCTCTGTCTTACACCACCTTCTATAATCTGGTTAACAAGAAGTACTATAGGCGAATTATCTATCTCGTCAGAAAATGCATCAGCGTCCTCTTCTTCCCCTGAGCCCATTTCCAATTTATAAGCTTCGGCAGCCTCCATAGCTTCGGCACTGCCATAAAACTTACCAATAACGTTCTCCAGATCATCCTGGAAGGAAAGGAGTGGTTCAACCTGAAGTCCACTGGATATGCTTATATCATCTATAGCCATAAGATCCATAGGATCCGCCATGGCAACCTGAAGCATATTTGGATTATCCGGTGCATAGCCTACAGGCATAGCCTTATACTTTTGCACAAGGTCCTTGGAAACAAGCTTAATAACATTCTCATCAATCTGAACGCTCTTTATCTCACAATAGTCTATACCCATCTGGGTTGTAAGAACAGTAATCAGAAGTTCACGACTGATAAATCCCATCTCCATGATGATATTACCAAGCATGCCACCTTCTTCTTTCTGTTTTGTGAGAGCTTCCTGAAGCTGTTCACTAGTAATAGCACCTGCTTCTACAAGAAGGTCACCGACACGAATCTTTTTTCTTGCTCCGGCTAATCTCATATTTCCCTCTCCTCATTTTCATTTGTTTTCTCGGACATAGTTATTCCATACCCGAGACGTTAACATAACGATTATAGCATAATCACAATATTATTCAAAATATTTTTTCCGTTTTCGGCTTTTTTGTAAAAACTGACAGAACGAGTCATGTATTGCTCACAAAAAAACTTTAAATTTTTATGCAACTTTAACAAGTGATTTACTATTGACATTTTCAAAATGCTGTTTTTACATATTTTATTCCTGATTTTTTATAATCTTTCTAAGTATCATTCCTCTTCTTATGATGCCATTTAGATTCTCTTTTATAGTATAAGAAGAATTTGCTACCTGATTATTTATTACTTCATTATTAACAGCCTTAATCACAAGACTCAGTCTTTGTTTAGGATGAGGAGCATTTTCCATATTCCTGCCATATTCATCCTTTATTTCTACAACCTCCACACTTATATTTTCCTTATAATCCATGACCTCAAGTATATCACCAACAGAAAACTTATTTTTCTGTATTATCTCAATACCTGCATAATTTCCATCTTCAGAATGTTCGTTGGATTTGCCATCGCTTATTTCTTCAATCCTTCCCATATAGACTGCATTCTGAATATAGGTATTATTATCATATATCTGATCTTCCTCAGAAGGTTTCCCATAATAGAAGCCCCTGGTAAAGTCCCTCATGGTGCAAGCCCCTATCTCTTCCTTATAATAGTCAAGCTTTGATTCATAAATTGCAGGATCCTTATAATAGTCATCAATCGCCTCTCTATAGGTTCTGGTAGTTACAGCAACATACAAATTAGTCTTCATTCTTCCCTCAACCTTGAAGGAATCTATTCCAGCATTTATTAGATCCGGTATCTTATCAACCATACAAAGGTCTTTGGAATTAAATATATATGTACCTCTTTCATCCTCCTCTACAGGCAGGTATTCTCCAGGTCGATTTTCTTCCATAACCACATACTTCCATCTGCAGGGATGAGTACATGCACCTCTATTGGCATCTCTTCCCGTAAAATAATTAGAAAGCAGGCATCTTCCAGAATAGGATATACACATAGCTCCATGCATAAAAGCCTCTACTTCCATATCCTCAGGAATATTATCCCTGATTTCTTTTATTTCCTTTAAGGATAGCTCTCGGGCAGCAACCACTCTGGTAGCACCCATGTCCTTCCAGAACCTATAGGTCATATAGTTGGTATTGTTAGCCTGTGTGCTTATGTGTATTTCCGTAGAACTTCCCTTTAGCACCTCTCTGGCTATAGAAAACATCCCAGGGTCAGAAATAAGAACCGCATCCACACCTATATCTCTTAATTCCTCAAAATAGTCCCTAGCCTTAATAACATCTTCATTATGAGCAAAGATATTAGTAGTTACATATAATTTTACTCCTGCCTCCCTGGTTATCACTCTCGCTTCTACCATTTCATCATGAGTAAAATTATCAGCCTTTGCTCTAAGACCAAATCTATTACCACCTATATATACAGCATCAGCCCCATAATCCACTGCCACCTTCAGAGTCTCAAGTCCTCCAGCAGGAATTAGTAATTCAGGTTTTTCCCTTACCATAATCTATTTACCTCACAATAGATACGGCTACACCGTCTGCAATAGACAGTATAGCCGTATCCAGTCTCTCATCATTTTTAATATTGTATAGATATTCACGCATTCTATCATGAATGGTTCTATCTCTTTTTTCTACCAGGAAATGTGATTCAAGCACCTCCCCATCTGTCAGTATATTATCTGTGATAATAATCGTTCCAGAATGCGAAAGTCTGATTGCTTCCTGCATGTAATTCATATATTGTGCTTTGGCAGCATCGATGAAAACCAGATCATATATTTTATTATCAATCTTACTGAGAAGACTCGCCGCATCCCCCTGATGTATACTTATATATTCCCCTCCATCAGGTCTTAGAGATGTTTGTTCCACACTTTCCATATATTTCTGAATATTTGAAGCCGCTTCAGATACCCTCTTCTCATCAAGTTCATATGTATCAATATGCCAAAGTACCTTTGAATCAGCCAAATCCATATTATAAATTTCTAAAAGCTTATCAGCAATTATAAGAGTTGAGTATCCAACAGCTGTCCCTATTTCCAGTATATTACGAGGTCTGCTTATCTCAAGCATAATTCTTAGAAAATCCCTCATTTCCTTTCTTATTATAGGAACCTCATCCTGCCTTGCTTTCTCATATATCCGGCCTAGAATACCCTGATCATCTTTACAATATGATAATATAAAGCTTCTGATTCTTTCATAATCCATTTGATATTACTCCTGACTGTCACCAGCTTCTTCAGACTGGGACTCATCTCCCGGTTCATAACCATCCTCGCCTTCGGCACCACCATCACCAGCACCTACATTGGAGTTATCATGAATTTCGCTTTCATCTATATCTATATCTTCTTCTGTTTTTTCTTCTTCCTTCTCAGCATCACTTGTAGCCTCACCAGTTATAATACCGATTATTTCACTATATTTCATCGATGGAGAAAGCTTATAAGTTCCAGATTTAATATCTCCCCCCACTTCACTAACCTTAATCTTTGCCATCATGACATATTTATTCTTTATAACGCCAGCATCATAAAGAACGCCAGATATAGTGGATGTGGATGAATCCGGTTCTATTGTTACCGCCACATAATCCGTATTCTTTACATTCTTCGCTGAATCATAGAATACATCATGAGCAAAATTAAAGGATGTGGAAAATGCTTTTACAAAAACAAATACAATAATTACATCCACTAAAAGTGCCATAGCGTAATTAAGGGCCACCCTTAATCGTCCTTCAGTTTTATAAGCCTGCTTGCGCCTAGCCTCTGCGCTTTTCTTCTTTGCCATCTTTCCTATTCTTCCTCCATATGGATATTTCCATATTCAAGATATTAAAAATTATATTTTAAGTCCATCCGTTATTTCAGCAATAATATCCTTTATCATCTTTGAAAGTGAACTTTCTGCACGTAAAAACTCATTCACCGTTGAATTATGAATTAATTCATCATTTTCATAATACATTCGGAGTATCTCATCATAGGGATTACCATCTGTATACTTAAGTATATCCGCATATCTGCTTTTGAACTCCTGTAACGAATTATAAAGTTCCTCATTGGCTCTAAGTGAACTTTCTGCAAAAACATAATTTTTATACTCCTTAGAATCCGCCAACATCTGATTAAGTTTTTTGCACTCTTCAATTATTTCATTCATAAACATTTCCCTATTTTATCTATTCAACCTCAGAAATAATCGGAAGTATCATAGGATTTCTCTTAGTCCTTTCCCACAGGAACTGTCCAAGATCATCCTTTACTCTGTTCTTAAGTCTTCCCCAATCTGTATCTCCAGCTTCAAGGCATTCATAAAGTGTTTCTGAAACAATATCTCTGCATTGCTCCATAAGAAGCTCAGCCTCTCTTACATAGACAAATCCTCTGGATACAATATCGGGTCCGGAAAGAAGCTGCATAGATCCTTTTTCAAGGGTAAATGCAACGACAACAAGTCCATTTTCAGACAAACGATGCCTATCCCGGATTACTATATTTCCAACATCTCCAACTCCAAGTCCATCAACAAAAACTCCCTGAGCCGGAACCTTACCAACAACCTCAAAGGCATCCTCACCAACCTCGAGCACCTGTCCGCATGTGAGTATCTTAATATTCTCCTTAGGTATTCCCATTTCCTGTGCCAGCTCTGAATGTCTCTTAAGATGACGATACTCTCCATGAACAGGAATAGCATACTTTGGTTTGGTTAAAGCATATATAAGCTTTAACTCCTCCTGACAAGCATGACCAGATACATGAGTATCATGATATATAACTCTTGCACCCTTCTGTTCCAATTCATTCATCACCCTGTAAACTGATTTTTCATTTCCAGGTATAGGGCTGGAAGAAAAAATAACAACATCCCCTGGCACAATAGATATCTTGTTATGAATAGAAGCTGCTATCCTAGAAAGGGCAGCCATATTCTCACCCTGGCTTCCCGTCGTTATGTAAACCAGTTTCTCGGGTGGATAATTCGAAGCCTCATCTATATCTATTAGTGTTGAATCAGGAATGTTGATATAGCCAAGTTCTGAAGCAATCCTAATAATATTAACCATGCTTCTTCCTTCAACTATAACCTTCCTGCCATATTTATAAGCAGAATTTATAATCTGCTGAACCCTATCTACGTTAGATGCAAATGTAGCAATTATAAACCTATGATCTCTATTATCATCAAAAATATGATCAAAGGTTTTACCAACAGTTTTCTCAGAAGGAGTATATCCAGGCCTTTCTACATTTGTAGAATCCGCCATAAGAGCAAGAACACCCTTCTTACCAAGCTCTCCAAATCTCTGAAGATCAATAACCCCACCATATACAGGTGTAAAGTCTATCTTAAAATCTCCTGTATGAACAATTATTCCTGCTGGTGTATAAATAGCAAGAGCACATGAATCCGCAATCGAATGATTTGTTCTTATAAACTCAACTCTAAAGCAGCCAAGATTTATAATCTGTCCATAGCTTACGATTTTACGTCGTATAGAATCCTGAAGCCCATGTTCTGTAAGCTTATAATCAATAAGCCCCATGGTCAGCTTTGTTGTATATATTGGTATATTTAATTCTTTTTCTATATAAGGTATAGCTCCTATATGATCCTCATGGCCATGAGTAACGACCATACCTCTAACCTTCTCTTTATTTTCTTTGAGATAAGTAACTTCTGGAATTACCAGATCAACGCCAAGCATATCTTCATCTGGAAATGCAAGTCCGCCATCTATTACAATTATATCGTCTCCATATTCTATAGCTGTCATATTCATCCCAATCTGTTCCAGACCACCAAGTGGGATTATCTTTACATTCTGTTCACTCATATTCACCAAAATTCCCTATTCTATTATATATTTCTTTTATTTATTTCTTTTATTTATTTTCTCTTATTAATTTTCTCTTATTAATTTTCTCTTATTTCTTTTTTATTTTCTTTATTTCTGAATATTACTTT
>JAILGP010000003.1 GCA_024696635.1 Eubacterium sp.
CATCAATCTGAGCCCATGAACTTTGATAATAAGATCCATCAGAAAGTTCATACCACCAGCCACTTGAATTTAACTTCCATGTCCCTGACGCAGCATAAATCTTATCAGGTGACATAGCATTTGCAAAAATCACAAATGTCATAATAAATGCAATAAAAACTGCAAGCCTTCTAGTTAAATTCTTTTTACCCAGATTTACATTTCTTCCTACCCTCATACCTATTCCTTTCTTTAAATCGTTCTAATAATACTATATTACTTACAAATCAAAAACATACATTCAGACTATATTCAGAATTTATTCGAACTTCATTCTGACTATATTTGAACTTTATTCGAACTTTATTCTGACTATATTTGAACTTTATTTGAACTTCATTTGAACTTCATTCTGACTATATTTGAACTTTATTCAAACTTTATTATTATGTCTCAACTAATATCTTATTATTTGTAAAAAATATTATTAGTCATCACTTAACAAAGTATCCCCATCATCTGCTTCCTGGCCACTCTCTCCTGAGTCCCCAGGGCTTGCCTCTTCAATATAGTATTTATTCCAATACTCAAGAATAAGATTCTTAAAATCAGAAAAAGCTTCCGGTCCATTCTCTGGCATTGATTCAGAAGAAACTCTTATAACCTTATCATCCAGGACATACTTAATCACAGTTCTTTGACCTTCACTGGAATCCCCACTTCCCCAAGTGTCCATATCATAGTAGTCAGCCATATTAAGACAATAGGTAATCAGCTCCTCTGGAACAATGCAGGCAAGAACCTCCTCTTCCTGACCATCAAGCTTTGTATATTTTGCAAGGATCAGGCCACTAGCCTCCTCACGATAATAGATTACATATTCCTCTATATCATTACCACCCTCTGTTGCAATAACTGCCTCGTAATAGTCAAATGCCATTTCCGCCGTTTCAATTTCTTCATATATATTTTCCGGCGAATCCAATACAAACTCATCTGGATCATATTCCATACTGTTATGAGACTCTTCCAATATATTTACATCATGGGCAGGCATCTCAAACTTAATAATATAACCATGCTTATCATCATAGGATATATCAAGCTTAACATCCTCACTATCAGTATAAAAACGATAATCAGTATCTGTAGCTACAAGACCATAGTAGAGAGTTACATTTTCCCCTTCAGCATAATTCTTCTTCTTACATTTAAAAGAATTCTCATCATAGTTAAGGCTATATTTTTGTTTTCCACAACCAAACAAGCTAAATATCATAAATACTCCCATCAAAAAAAATAAAATATATCTTTTCATAAACCTTCAACCTTTTTAAACCAATCATTTCATATCTTATTAATCTGTCTTATTAATTTATCTTATCAAAATATTTCTGTCTCTTCCCATTATCCCATTATAATCTCAAGCTTTTAGTAGCATTTATATTTATAATCTCACAGCCTTTCGAAAACATTTCCATTTACCATATCATACCTCCTGGGCAAATATAACATCGTCCTTATTATTGATATATTCCTGAATAGCATCCTCCTGAGCCTTAGTTTTAAGCTGGAGGGTAAGTGTCAAAACAGGTCCCATGCCACTACCATTTTTTTGAAGATTAAAATTAGTAAATTTAATATTATTTTCCTTTAAAAATGTAATAAACTCGGATATGTTGTGATTATTATTGAATTCAAAATAATAATCATAGTAAGAATTATGTGTATGAACCCATTTATCCAGAATATCCAATATGAAAAGATTGAAAATAATAATTAAAAGGGCAATTGCTGCTCCTTCAAGAAATCCTATACCTATGGCAATTCCGGCACAAGCCGTAGCCCAAAGTCCTGCTGCTGTTGTAAGTCCCCTTACATGCTTCTGACCTGTAACTATGATTGTTCCAACTCCCAGGAAACCCACGCCACTTACTACCTGAGCTCCGATTCTTCCTATATCTGCCGAAACACCAGGGAAATAATTTATAATATACTGACCTGTAAGCATGGTAAGAGCCGCTCCAACACAAACAAGGACATGTGTTTTGATACCGGCACCCCTGTTTTTCCTTTCTCTATCAAGTCCTATCAGTATTCCAATAAACATGGCAATAATAAGTCTCGCCATAATTGAGCCTGTATTCCAATCCTTAACCAGTTCATTTAAATCCAGCCAAAATTCCCTCATAGAAGC
The DNA here is from genome assembly GCA_024696635.1 of Eubacterium sp. Classification (GTDB taxonomy): domain Bacteria; phylum Bacillota; class Clostridia; order Lachnospirales; family Lachnospiraceae; genus Eubacterium_Q. The sequence goes on from JAILGP010000003.1 coordinate 2,177, forward strand.
ACCCCCTCTCCTTATTTATACCCCAGTTTATCCTGTGCCTCCTTACGTATTCTATATTCAGAAATCCTTTTATATCTTGGCAGCTTCTGGTTTATTTTATCTATATGCCTGCCAAGCTCCTCAAAACTAAGGTCAGTATTAATAATAGCAATCAGCCTATTGTTTTCCATTAATATTTTGCATTCATGAACCCTTTGGTTAGCCATTATTTTCTTCTTAAGTTCTTCTGATGATATATTTTTGCCATTAGCCCCAATCAGGATCCCGTCATTTCTTCCAAGCACATATAAATAATTATCTTTTATATATCCTATATCCCCTGTGTTAAAATATTTTCCATCAAAATTATCAGTCTTGCCCTCTCCCAGGTAACCTTCAAATATATTTGGCCCACTTACACAAACCTGACCAATGCCATTTTCATCAGAATTTTTTATTTTAATCTCATTAATATCCAGTATTTCCCCAACCGAACCCCTTGGATTATGATTTTTATAATTAATGGCAATAGGACCAGAGGTTTCCGTCATTCCATATACATTATAAATCGGAAGTCCCACATCACTATAAAACCTGCTTAAATTATCGGGAAGAAGACTTCCAGCCGACACGCCAAATATATAATTTCCGCCAAAATACTCATGTATTTCTCTAAAAAGCTTCTTTCTTAAATCAATCCCAAGCTTAAGGAATATCCTTGAAAAGAAAATCCCAACCTTTATCCTTATTCCAGCTTTCTGACAAATTACATTTTGAATTCTCTGATACATAAGGGGCACGCCCATAAATATATGGGGCCTGGTCTCCTCCAGTACCTGACTAAGCCTCTTATAATCCCACTCCAAAATACTCATTTTGCCGCCATAGATACAGTGAAATAAACTGATCAGGGCATATATGTGATAAAGGGGAATGATAAGCAGATCTGCATGATCCGACTTTGCCTCCCATTTACGGTTTAATTCAGATAAAGCGCCATAATATCTATCCTGATCAATCACCGCAAGCTTGGGGTCCCCAGTCGTTCCAGATGTATGAAGGATCAATTTGCCGATTTCTTTTCCTTTATCTTTTACATCCAGGCCGTCAGCTTGATTCTCATCTTTTACAGCCTCTTCCAGTCCCTCCTTCATAAGCCTTGAAATGTCACTGAAATGCAAAACATCATAGTCTGGAAAGTCCAGGTCCATATTCTCATCCAGTATTATGAGGGCCGGTCCTCTGTCAGATGAAACCAAAGTATCCTTCTTATCCACCCCTCCATCTAAGTCCTTCGTAGAAATTTTTTCAAAGACCTTCAAAATATCTTCTTTATTCAATTCTTTGTTAATAAGAAATGCATTTCCCACCTTACATAAAATCGCAAGCAGGGAAATGGCA
>JAILGP010000022.1 GCA_024696635.1 Eubacterium sp.
TGGGGAATTTAAGGAATATTTAATGGGCAAACTTACATATATGTATTACTAATCAATATAATGAAAAGGAGAATGGGATATGAAGATATCAAAGGTTAATCATACTAGAACTGCTGTAGGTGTATCAAATGATGGTCCTAAAGGAATAATATATGCGGATCCAACTAAAAATGGAGTAAAGGATCCGGAAGAAAGGGTAAAAGAAAGGATAAAGGCTGCTAACATACTATATAGTGTATTTGGCCCAGCTGCGGATCAGGATAACGCTGATCTAAGGAACTTTATTGCGGAAGGATTTAATAGGACTATCAAATATTATATTGGAAATAAAGAAGGTAATAAGAAAAAACCTAGAAACAATTATAATGGAAAATTCCCAAATTATAATAGCAACCCAAATAATAATATAAATATTGATAATCTTACAGCAGATGTTCTTATTAAAGATTTAAAGTATAAATATAAAAGCTATGAAAAAAGCTCAACAGATGAAATTGGAGAAGCGATAAATGTTCTGCTTAAAAGACAGCTTAGAAGAGAAGAAACTCAGGCTGCCATAAGTATGCTTATTAATAAGTGTGTAAGTGGAGATTCGTTTTCACCTGAAGAAAAAAAATCTATCCAGGAGCATGTAATTAAATGTATACAAAATGACTACTATAAGGAAAAACAGCTTGAGACTACAATAACTTCATTAGAGAACCAGAATCTTGTTATTCAGCCTGTTGAGAATGATAATGGTCTGATTTTTGCTCCTTCTAGAAGTGAAAAAAATAAGTCGAGAAAGCTTCAGGAGAAAGAAGCACTAGGTTCCTTTATTAGGACTTATGCAGATCTTGATAATTCTGTAAGGAATAAACAGCTTATGACACTTAGAAGAATAGTGGATCTATATTTCTATGGATCTGAAGGTGTCATTGAAGGTGAGTTTAATGTATGGGAAAGGCATGAAGCTGCCAAAGCATGTTCTGATAATTTTGCTTCGATTTCAAAGGACAATTATCATTATGAAAAAATAAATAATACAGATGATAATAAATTAAAAGAAAAGAAGAAGAGGAATAATAAAATTGTTAGGAAAAAATATCAACAGGATATAAAAAATACTATTCGTAAAAAGAATATAGAAAGATATAGGTATTCTCTTCAGGTAATAGAAAATGATGATAAGAATTTATATTTTGCAGATAAAGCTATATCCAGATTTTTTATTCATCATATAGAAAATGAAGTTGAAAGAATTTTTCAAAAGGTAGGAAATGCTGATTATCAATATACTATAGGTCATGTAAGTGAAAAGGTCTGGAAGGGTTTACTTAACTATCTTAGTATAAAATATATTGCTATAGGAAAGGCAGTATATAATTTTGCTATGGACCAAATAACTAAGTCCGACGGAACTATGAACCTTGGACAAATAAATGAAGATTATATTAATGGTGTAAGTTCATTTGAATATGAGCTTATTAAAGCTGAAGAAACCTTACAGAGAGAGACGGCCGTATACCTTTCATTTTCAGAAAGTAATTTATCCAGAGAGTTAGTAAAGCCTGGGATTGATGAAGACCTGATGTTTCTTGAATTAGATGAAAAAGACAATCAAATAAATGATCGCGACAAACTGATAAATAAGGACAAGATAATCAAGACCGTACTTCAATTCTTTGGTGGTATAAGCACCTGGGAAAAATTCGATTATGATTTCTGTAAAGATGATTACAGTGAGTATGATTTTGTAAAAGATATTAAGACTCTTTTAGGAAGTTTACGAAATGAGAGCTTTCATTATGATACCAAGAAAAAGGATAAGGAGATTTCTGATTATGGTGATAAGTTAATAAGCAGAATGTTCGAATATGAATGTGAAAAGGCATCTCAGTTAGAAAAAGTCAAGTTTTATAATAATAATCTGCCTCTCTTTTATTTTGAAGCAGATTTGGAAAAAGTACTCGAGAAATTGTATTCCCGTTATACTAAGCGTAATTCACAGGTGCCTTCATTTGAAAGGGTCTTAAAAAGAAAGGATGTTAATGTTTTTCTTGCAAGTCTTGGTATAAGGCATAATTTTACTACTAATGATACTGAGAAATTTGAATCTACACTTTATTATCTCTTTAAGCAGATTTATTATAATGATTTTCTTGCAAATGATGGGGCTGCTAAAAAATTGTTTTTGCAGGTTGTAAACGGTGATA
>JAILGP010000030.1 GCA_024696635.1 Eubacterium sp.
GAATCCCAGCTTCACATGGAGCAGGTCATAAATCAGCTTGAAGAATCAGAAAGGGAAATGTCCCGCCTCAGGGAAGAGCTTGAAATAGAAACCAATTCAGCAAAACAGCTTAGAATCAGACTTTCTGATAAGGAAAAGAAGCTAAGTGACAAGCGTGACGAACTGATTGAGGATGCAAGAGCCGAAGCCAAAGCCATACTTGAGGAGGCCAAAAGCTTCGCAGACAGCGCAATCCGAGACTACAACAAATGGCTCAAGGATCCTAGCAAGGCAAGCTCCCGAATCATGGAGGAAAAGCGTACAGCTCTTAGAGAAAAAAGAGATTCATTTTACACCAGCGATAAAGAAGATACAAGTCTTCCTCAGACCTCTGACCATAAGGCTTCTGATTTCAAAATCGGTGACAAGGTCAGGGTCCTCAGTGCAAATTCAGAAGGCTATGTTGCCAGCAAACCGGATTCCAAGGAAAAGGTACTTGTGGACATGGGTATAGTTTCTTCACGATTCCATATAAGCGACCTGCTTATTATTAAGGAAGATAAATCCAAGGCCAAAGAAAGTACACCAAAATACAAGAAGGCCACCTCTTCAATAGGCTCTTCAACCAAGTTCTTTAAACCGGAAATAAACCTTATAGGCAAAACTGTGGATGAAGCAATCTATGCTCTGGATAAATATCTGGACAGTGCCCTCCTTGCCCATGTTGACCAGGTTACAATTATTCATGGTAAGGGAACAGGAGCCCTTAAAAGAGCAGTTAATGAATATCTTAAAAAGAAGTCTTTTGTTAAGGGTATAAGAAGTGGTGAATTTGGCGAAGGTGATGCCGGAGTTACTATTATTAAACTTTAATATTTTAAAAACTAATTAACAAAGTCCTTAAGTAAGCATATAATATGATGCGAATAAAATATATAGAAGAAAAAGACTATTAAAACCATGGAAGATTATAATTCAAATAATAATTCAAATAACAATTTAAATATCAATTCAGGTAATGAAACAATAAACACCCTGCTCCTATCCCAATCCCCAGAGGATATAGGGATTGCCGCAGAAATATTAAAATCAGGGGGACTCGTTGCATTTCCCACTGAAACAGTTTACGGACTGGGAGGAGATGGACTTTCAGCTGAGGCAGCAGGCAAAATCTATGCAGCTAAGGGCAGACCATCAGATAACCCCCTGATAGTTCATATAGCTGATGTAAGTGATGTGGAAAAGCTTGCAGCATCTATACCCGACAAGGCAAGGGCCCTTATGGAAGCATTCTGGCCGGGACCACTTACTATTATTCTTCCTAAAAAGAGCCTGGTTCCAGATACAACAACTGGAGGACTTGCAACGGTGGCTATACGTATGCCTTCACATCCCGCTGCCCTGGAGCTTATAAGGCAAAGCGGGGTTTATATAGCCGCTCCATCTGCAAATACCTCAGGCAGACCTTCTCCAACCACGGCTCAGCACGTTATGGAGGATATGGCAGGCCGAATTGGGGCTGTAATAGATGGAGGTCCGGTGGGAATTGGAATTGAATCAACCATAGTTTCACTAACAGGGGATATTCCAACAATTCTTAGACCTGGCTTTATAACTAAACAGATGCTGGAGGCTATTATAGGACAAGTCCATATAGATCCTGCACTTATCAAGCCAGATCCTAATATAAGGCCGCAGGCACCAGGTATGAAATATACCCACTATTCCCCTAAGGGCCAGCTTACCATAGTGGAAGATTCGAATAATCCTGAGATTATATCGCAAAATGTAATCGATAAGATAAATTCCCTGATAGAGCAAAATCCGGATACTGTAGTCCTTACAACCGGCCAGACAGCAGATAAGTATAACACTGACCGGATAATACTTCTTGGAGAAGACCATCAAAAGTCCTCAACAGTAGCATCCCGACTTTATGCTGCCCTTCGCAAATGCGACGAAATGGGAGCTCAGTATATATTAAGCGAAAACTTCAGTCAGGGAGAGCTGGGCGGTGCCATTATGAACAGGCTCTTAAGAGCAGCAGGCCACAAGGTGATCAGAACACCTTAATTAATATAATTTTATTTCTAAGATATGTAATAAAACATACAAGTGTACAATATGTATTATTATAAGTAGTATTTTCCTTTAAATTTTCGTATAATTATATGGCTAGTAAAATAATAGAAAAATACTATAATTAGTTTATGCTAACAGCAAATTGTTTTTAATTTCAGGAGGTTTAGTATGATAATCAGTATAGCATGTGATCATGGCGGATACGAACTGAAGCTTGAGGTAATTGAACATCTTAACAGCCTGGGTCATACAGTAATAGATAATGGATGTGAAGGAACAGCATCTTGTGACTATCCTATTTATGCAAAAAGTGTAACCGATGATATAAATGAAAAAAAGGCCGACCTTGGCATCCTTATTTGTGGAACAGGAATAGGTATGTCTATGGCTGCCAACAAGGTTGAAGGAATACGTGCTGCATTATGCCACGATGTATTCTCAGCAAAAGCAACCAGGGAACACAATAATGCAAACATCCTTTGTATGGGCGCCCGTGTAGTTGGTCCCGGACTTGCACTTATGATAGTTGATACATTTCTTGAGACTCCATTCTCAAACGAAGAGAGACATATAAGAAGAATTAGCATGTATTCATAAAATTTTCAAATTTATCCAGGTATCAATATTTAACAGATACCTTACCTTAAACAAATATTTAAGATCCATCAAAAAACAGGGTACATATCAAATATGACCCTGTTTTCTTATACTTAAATTGCAAATTTAATTATTCTTTTAATTATTCTTTTAATTATTTATATTCTAACTATTTAACTGTTCCAAGAGTCTGAAGTGCATTATCTCTTAAAATACACTTATAATGCTCATCTATAAAAAACCTGGTTCCATAATTAACAGGATAAAATTCCCCAAATTCCCTTAGACATTTAAGAAGTGTTCTAAACTCACCTACATTATTACGATTTCTTGTAACTATAAGATAATATATTCCTTCTGGAGCTTTATATAAGGAATTATCACTATCATAATAAATTGTAGACATCTTAGATACCTTTATAACATCCTCCAGATCTTCAAATGTTACAACTGCATAGGATGGAGTTCTTTTATCGCTTGAATGAGCCTGATTATTCTGTCTTTCCTCTTCATTTTTATCCTTAATCTCTTTATTATCCTGATTTTCTACGGTACGGTCTATTACCACATCCTCATACTTATCCTTCAGAAAATCTGCATTATTACGAATAGCCTCCTGAAGCTTACGAATATATTCATACTTAGGATCTACCTTGGTATCCCCATCCACCTTAGTAACAAGAAATACCGCACAGTCCTGATTTACCTGAATTGCTTCAACCATAATAGATGCACCGTCAACCTCAAAGCCCAGTTCCTCCCTGGCCCTATCCATCATATGACGTATCATACGCTCGACCTTCTCAGATTTTTCTGTAGCAAAATCCGAAAGCTGCATATCCTCATCCTGCAGATCACTACTCCATAAAGTAAATCTTATTTGATTTTCACTAAGTTTTTCTATCTTCATATTCAACTTCCTTTATATCATATATCACAGTTCATGTTTCTGTGTATTCTAACACAGTTTTTTAGTAGAATAAAGGTCATTTTCCAAAAATACACATTGCATTTAAAAAGTTTTTCTGCTATTCTTTTTTTATAAATGTTATGTGAGGCTAGTGGTTCATTTTCCCCAATCAAATGAATTACTTCTCCTAGAATCAAAATGCTGTTTTTATAGGATTCACATATTTCACATCACAGTAACTTGTGGACTTTAAAATAATAAACAGTATTACTTTTTCTATATCACGAACTGGTCGAATTTTTATATCAAATTATTGATATTAAATTATTTATTTCAAGTTATTGATATTAAATTATTTATTTCAAGTTATTAATATCAAATTTTAATACTAAATTTTTATTTCAATCATAAAGATAAACCATTTTCGACCAATATATCAAAAAACGGACAAACATATGTCGTCTGGTGCCCTTACACCAGGCGGCTTTTTTTTAATTCAAGTAAGAGACAGCTTTTTTTTAATTCAAGTAAGAGACAGCTTTTTTATTTAATTTAAGTAAGATGTGTCTTTTTTTAGTTTTATAAGTTACGAAATTCAAATAAACTTTAGCCTTGGCTAACCTACTAGGCATGTAGTATATTCTCTATAGTAAGTTTTTTACATTTATATGAAGGAGGACGTTAATATGGCATTTGTTATTGGAGATTCATGCATTTCTTGTGGAACATGTGCAGCAGGATGCCCTGTTGGAGCTATTTCAGAAGGTGATGGACAGTTCGTTATTGATGCTGATACTTGCATCTCATGTGGTGCTTGTGCAGGTAGCTGCCCAGTTGGAGCAATCGAAGAAGCATAATAATAATTAAAAACGAATAAAAACAAAATGAGCTTAATATTACTGATTTTATCAATAATATTAAAGCTCATTTTTATTTTCTAAAGATTTATACTAACCTGATATACTTCTCTTTTACTAATACCCCTCTCATCTGCCACCATACGGACAGCTTCTTTCTTAGGGGTACCTTCATTAATTAATTGTCTCAGCCTTTCCTCAATAGTAACATTTGCAAACTCAGCTTCCTTTTCCATACGTATTTCTTCCTGAGATTTTCCGGCAATGACTAAAACATATTCTCCACGAGGTTTTTCTTCTCTATAAAATTCTATTGCCTGTCCAATTGTAGTCTTTAAAAACTTCTCATGCTTCTTAGTTAATTCCTTACAGATAGTAAGTTCCCTTTCTTCTCCAAGAGTTTCTCTTAATACCTCAAGAGTTTTAACAAGTCTATGCGGAGCTTCATATAGTATTATGGTTCTGCTTTCATTTTTCAGCCTATCAAGAACCATACGTCGTTCCTTTTTATCAGTTTTTTCAGATGGAAGAAATGCTTCAAAGGCAAAGCTTCTTGTTTTCTGACCTGAGGCTATAAGTGCATTGATTCCTGCCACCGCACCTGGCACAGGAACCACACATATCCCCTCCTCATAACACATTTGAACCAGAACCTCCCCAGGATCAGATATACCCGGGGTTCCTGCATCTGTTACAAGGGCTATATTTGTTCCCTGCAAGAGCTTATCTATAAGAATCCTGCCCTTATCATATCTATTATATTCATGATAGCTGGTGGTAGGAGTGTCAATATCAAAATAATTCAGGAGCTTCATACTGTCTCTTGTATCCTCAGCTGCAATGAGATCAACCTCTTTAAGTATCCGGATAGCCCTCATAGTCATATCTTCCATATTACCTATTGGTGTAGCTACCAGATATAAAATTCCACTCATCTTTTTTTCCTCCTCTAGCATCAACCAACTCCGCCAACCACGTCATTCATATTTCCATTTTCATCATATACATAAAAGGTAGGAAGTACCCTTAGTTCCACCCCGGCACCCTTTACACCTTCAATCAGAATAAGATTAGGTTCCTTTCCAATAGAAGGCTGTACCATCTGAAGTCTCTTTGGCTCTATATGATGCTTTCTCATTAAAGTCATGATTTCCACAAGTCTGTAAGGCCTATGTACCATGCTAAATGTACCGCTTGATTTTAATACATACGAAGCAGCAGCTATGATTTCCTCCAATGATACAAGAGCCTCATGCCTGGATATATAGAGATTATCACTAGGATTGGTAAGACCAGAGTTTGCCTTCATATATGGAGGATTACAGGTAACCGCTCCAAATTCAGCATGCTTAAAGAGACTCTTATAATCCTTAATATCTCCCTCCATTATATGGCATACATGACTTATATCATTTAACTCTGTGCTTCGTCTGGCCATTTCTACCATTTCAGACTGTACTTCGAGTCCGGTCCAGTCACTTCCCTTACCCTTTGCGGCAAGTAAAATAGGTATAATACCAGTTCCAGTACCCATATCAAGCACTTTGGCATTCTTTTTTATCCTTGCAAAATTAGCAAGCATTACAGCATCTATACCGAAGCAGAAACAAAATGGGTTCTGTATGATACGGAACCCATTTATTTCTAAATCGTCTATTCTTTCATTTTCTCTGAGAACTACATCACTCATCTTTTTTATCAGGCTTATCATGGTTTCTCTGACCCTTTCCGCCATGACCTCCTTTATCAAAATTATTATGATTTTTACCCTGATCTTTATTAAAGTTTTTATTAGAATTCTTGTTGTGATTCTTATTAAAGTTCTTATTATGACCTTTATTTTGGCCACCTTGATTATTATGACCACCCTGGTTATTCTGGCCACCCTGGTTATTCTGACCACCCTGGTTATTCTGCTTGCCCTGGTTATTCTGCTTGCCCTGGTTATTCTGTTTACCCTGGTTATTCTGCTTACCCTGGTTATTCTGTTTACCCTGGTTGTTCTGTTTACCCTGGTTATTCTGCTTACCTTGGTTATTTGGGTTGCCTTGCTTGCCCTGATTATTATGACCACTCTGATTATTTTTATGATTAGACTGATTATCCTTTCCAGCCATTTTATCAGAAGAATCGAATTCATCAAATTCAGAATCTATAAGATTCTCATCCTTTTCTTCTGTTTCTTCAACATCATCAGTATCATTAAACTTAGCCTTCTTACGAGACTTAAACTGAATATCATCAACCTTGTGCTCTTCTGCAATCTTATTATCTTCCTCATCGGTGATAATAACTCTCACTGTCTGTTTAAGCACATTAACAATATCTACCTTTCCAGTCTTGCCTTCCTTAGTAACGACCATATCACCTACTGATGGCATCTTTGAATTTAGATATTCATAGGTTTCATGCTCATATTTAAGACAACACATAAGCTTTCCACAAACGCCAGATATTTTAGACTGGTTGAGGGAAAGATTCTGCTCCTTAGCCATCTTAATTGATACTGGAATAAACTCAGGCAGATAACTATAACAGCAAAGGTCTCTTCCACAGGCACCAAGTCCACCTAAGACCTTAGCCTCATCCCTAACACCAATCTGTCTTAATTCAATACGAGTCTTAAAAACTGAAGCAAGATCACGAACCAATTCTCTGAAATCAATTCTTCCTTCTGCTGTAAAGTAGAACAAAACCTTGCTTCCATCAAATGTATATTCAGCCGAAATCAGCTTCATTTCAAGTTCGTGCTCATGTATTTTTTCAATACAGGTTCTGTAGGCCTTTTTAGCCTTTTCCTTATTATCAGCCAGTGTTTTAGAATCCTCAGGTGTTGCAATTCTTATTACCGGCTTAAGGTCATCCATTATTTTATCTTCACTTACTTCTTTACGACCAGTTACGCATTTACCATATTCCATTCCACGAGATGTATCTACTATAACATCTGTTCCGACTGTAATATATAAGTCCCCTGGATCAAAAAAATATATCTTGCCATTAGGTCTGAACCTAACGCCTACAACTTCCTTCATTTATATTTGTGACTCCTTGTTGTAATATTATTAATCTTTTGCAATGCTAATAATCATTATGATTATTCAAAATACATTAGACATAGTATCTTATTCATAATGCCTTATACATAGTATCTTATTCATGATGCCTTATACGTAATATCTTAATCATAATGCTATAGACAAAATATTTAATCATAATGCTCCTTGAGTGTCATTATAAGAAGTATCATAATATCCTCAAGATTAGCATTTGCATTAATTCTCTCTTTTGCGGCTGTAATAGCACGCTCCTTCAGCTCCAGCTCATTAAAGGAAAGGAACTGTGCCTGATTCTTTATAGCACTATATTCAGTCTTAAAAAGAATCTTATCCGGATTACCTGTTACCTTCAGAATAAGTATATCCCTATACCACATCATCATAAGATCAAGATAATCATTTATATTTACCTTGAAATCCGAACATTTCTGAATAGAATATGATATATCATCATAAGTCAATTCTCTTATGTTGGATTCCAGATCAATAACTGATTGAATCAGTTTTTCATATTCTTCATTTGTAGCCAGCTGAACAGCCTTTCCAAGGTTTCCCTGAGCATACTCTATAGCAAAATCAGCCTTTTTATCTTCCACATTAAGTTTATTTACCAGATATTCACGTATATCCTTTTCCTTAACTGGCTTAGTTATAAATGTAATACATCTAGAACGTATTGTAGGAAGAAGAAGCTCAGGCTTAGTAGTTATAAGTATGATGATACCATATTCTGGTGGTTCCTCTATGGTTTTCAGAAGGGCATTCTGTGCCTCCTCCGTCATCCTCTCAGCTTCCTTCATTATGAAAATTCTATATTTACTGCTATATGGTCTCTTGCTTATTTCAGCGTTCAACTGATTACGCACATCATTTACAGATATGTGATCGCCCTCATGAGTAATATAATCAATATCCGGATGATTCATACTTTCAGCCTGAAGACAAGATTTACAATGACCACAGGACTCGGTTCCACCTTCCTGACACTGAAGCGTTTTAGCAAATGCATTTGCAAGTGTTAATCGACCGCTGTCTTTCTGTCCTGCAATAATATAAGCATGACTTACACGTCCCTGCTCTATACTTGACCTGAATCGACTGATTATATCCTCATGTCCGATAATTTCATTAAAGTTCATATTATCTCCCCGCTTACTTGCTTTATACAGACACTTTACCGTCTAATATATCATAAACTCTTTTCTTTATCAAACCACTTATAGTTTCTATATCCTGCCTTGCATCAATAACCTGTATTCTATCAGGGAATAATTCTGCCAGGGAATCATAACCCTCTGCCACCTTCCTATGAAAATCAAGACTCTCCTGCTCCATACGGTCTAGCTCCTTCTGATCCTTCTTTCTAGCTATTCCAACCTCAGCAGGAAGTGTAAGGAGAAATGTAACGTCAGGCATATATTCATTAATTGCGAACTTATTAAGCTGAAAAACATTATCAACTCCAAGCCCTCTTGCAATACCCTGATATACAAGTGATGAATCTACAAATCTGTCACTAATAACAGCTCCGCCCTTATCCAGCATAGGTCCTATCACCTCACTGACCAGCTGAGCTCTGGCACTCGCATAAAGAAGACACTCGGCAGAAGGAGACATTTCCTTATAATCCTTATTAAGAATTATCTCACGTATAGCCTCACTTATTCTATTTCCACCAGGTTCCCTGGTAATCAGAACTTCATAACCCTTATCTTCAAGAGATTCTTTTAAAAGCTCAATCTGTGTAGTTTTTCCAGAACCATCCGGTCCTTCCATTGTGATAAAAATCCCCTTTGCCATTACTTTCTTCCTTTAACTGTTTTTTATTTTGCTAATATTTTGATTATTTGCATATATATGCTTCGTTCATAATTAAAATCCTTTAGTACTTTAGCTCTATTCTTAATTATAAACTATATATGTAAATTATAGCTTTAATATCTTAAAAATTTCTGAAAATCTTTGAAAACCTTTATAATTTTTTTAAGTTAAAATGGAGAAGACGACTCTCCCCTCATAAATTTTATAACTGCATCCCTTATATCCTGGTCCTCAATAGGGGCAGGCTGCCAGTTATTGCTTGAACCTGTAAATACATAGCATGGAATAATCTCATCCTCACTATCTATAACCTCAAATTGATCCCCTTCCTTATGAATTTTAAGATTATACTTATATATAATAGTTCTGTTTTCAGGAAATGAATTTCCACCAAAACAGAAATTACCAAGTGAATAAACAATATCCACTCCATTATAGGTTTCACAAGGTTGAAGTACATGTGGATGACTTCCTATAACCAGATCCGCTCCGGCATCAATCATTGCATGAGCACCTGATACCTTCCAATCATTTGGCTGATATACACCCTCAGTTCCACCATGAAAATAAACTATCTGATAATCAGAATGCTTCTTCGCTTCCTCCAGATAAGGCATACAATAAATTCCCACCTCATCAAAGCTGTAATAGGCAACGCAGACTATTCCAATGGTAAATCCATTTTTCTCATAATATAAGACATTCTCTCTTATGCCCCATAAAACCCCCAGGTCATCAAAAGCTTTCTGTGTATCCAAAAGGCACTCATCTCCATAATCATAGGAATGATTATTACAAAGAGAAACCCCTTCTATACTGCTATCGGAAAATGCAGCTGCAACCCTGGTTGGTGCCTTAAACCAGAATACACTATTTTCTCCCTTATCTCTTGGCCCAACATCACGGTCTGATATACAACATTCACAGTTGGCTACTGTAAGATCGTCTCCTTCAAAATAAGGCTTAACCTTTTCAAAGAAATAAGATGTATCATAATTTTCAGCATACCATAGCATAGTTCCCTGACTTCTGTCTTCAAGATTAGTACCCATGCAGCAGTCTCCGACAAATGTCATCTTTATCTCAAAATCATCATTTTCTATGTCTTGACCACCAGCTTCTGATGTTTCTTTCTCTGATTCATTTACTGACTCAGAATCATTTCCACTTTCTGAATCACTATCAACTGTACTTCCATCTGGATTTGCAATATTATCAGTTTCTTTATCGCTGGAAATCACATTTGCGGATTCAAGTATATCTCCAGAAGCATTATCATTATCTGATGAGGACTGTGAAATCTGACTGCTTGCAGAATTCGAATCTTTATCTGCTAATTTCTTATAAAGAAAGACTCCACCTGCTATTAAAAGAAAAATAAACAGAATACAGAGAATTGTAAGAAGTGTTTTCATTCTTTTAACCTGTCGTCTTCTCTTTTCTCTTTCAGCGCTATTCTTTTTTCTTCGATTCATTTCTTCCAGCAGCTTATCCTGAAAGTCCTCATTCATTACCCTTTTCCGCCTTATCTATTAATTTCTTGAAACCGTTTTAGCTATAAAAATCTGCTCTGCCATGGCATTTTCCTTAATATACTTTGATGCCTCTTCTGCCTTTTCCATATCTGGAAATATACCAAAAACCGTTGGTCCACTTCCACTCATTATGGAATTAATAGCTCCATATTTCTTCATTACCTCTTCCAGCTGTCCTATTTCCATATGATTTGCTGCAGTAACCTGTTCAAGAACATTTTTACAGTAAGAAGCTATTTTACAAATATTACCACCATAAACAGCATCCACCTGACCATCCACGTCCGGATGATCAATCCATGCCCCTGATTCTACCAGGCTATCATAACCACCATATGCCTCAGCTGTAGAAACTGAAATTGGAGGTTTTGCCACAAGTACTATCTGATTCTCAATTTCAGGAAGTCTGGTAAGCTCTTCTCCAATACCCTCTGAAAGAGCAGTTCCTCCCATGATACAATAAGGTATATCAGCACCAAGCTTTACTCCCAGCTTCATAAGGTCCTGGTCAATTACTCCAAGCTCAAATAATTCATTTATGCCCTTCATAACAGCAGCCGCATCACTGCTTCCACCAGCCAGACCAGCGGCTACCGGAATATGCTTTTCAAGTTCAATCTTTACTCCGCCGCATTTTTTCTTATTCCAATAGTATTTTTCCAGCACAGCATATGCTGCTTTATAAATCAGGTTATCCTGACCCACAGGAACAACAGATATGTCATCCTTGGCTCCCATATTACCTCTTTGGTCAGATACAGTAATGATTATTTCGTTATCCTCTAGCTTACTTAACCTTATCTGGTCTGCAATATCCAGAGTCTGCATAAGCATACGAACCAGATGATATCCATCCTCTCTTCGTCCAACTATATCCAGACTTAGATTTATTTTAGCATATGCCAGCTTTAACATATCACATCTCCCAATTTTACACTCAAATTACTCCTTAAAAAAGGACATTATTACCTTTATTGTAAAGCCTTTTCATATGTTTGTCACTTATTTTTACTCAATAAAACATATGCAAAATATTCCAAAATAAAAGACTGAATCAATTGTGACCCAGCCTTTATTTATAAAATATATTATCACTTTATCTTTATACCGATTAATAATCCTTAATCTGACTCTTATCCTCGGTAAGAATAATATATGCTCCATTTTTAAACTGCTTAAGCAGCCATACCATATTTTCTTCTGTAACACTTATACATCCGGCAGTATAATTCTTATCTCCATGACAATGAAGGAATATTCCTGCCCCTCTTCTATAAACAGTTGGATTAATATTAAATCCTATATTTGCCGCATACTTATACTGAACTGTATAATCAATAAGGTGCTCACCA
Organism: Eubacterium sp.; assembly: GCA_024696635.1. Classification (GTDB taxonomy): domain Bacteria; phylum Bacillota; class Clostridia; order Lachnospirales; family Lachnospiraceae; genus Eubacterium_Q. The sequence continues at coordinate 12,193 of JAILGP010000030.1, forward strand.
TTTACCCATGTATCACTTTCAACCCATGTATTATAAGTAGCTTCTTCTGATGAAAGATAGGATTTTGGTGTTATATCACGATAGGTCATCTTAGTACCAGGATTTTCTGCAATGCCAAATGCATATGTAAGTTCATAGGATCCAAGTGGTGTAGTCATATCTCCCATCACACGCTTCTCAGGATCACTAAATCCATTTTTTCCGTAACAGCAATACATTTCCTTAGTATTTTCCCACTCTCCCTTTTGATTCTTCTGCCAAAATGTTAGCTCATGGTCAACAACTAAAACAATCTGAGTAGTCTTCTTTGCTGTTTCTGATTTCTCTATAAGCTCCTTAATATCAGTTTCATCTATTCTTACTCCATCTGCTCCAATTTTATAATTATCAACAGTAGTATTATATGCCATGGCTCCAGACTCGGTCATATAATACCAGTTACCTGATGACTTGACCCATTCTGATGACTTCATATATCCATTTTCATCAAAATAGTACCAATTCTTATTAACCTTGAGCCAGCTATTTTTAGGATACCAGCTTCCTGATTCAAACCACCAGCCCTTATTATTCTTGTTCCAGTTACCATACCAGGCTGGATCATACCAACCATTAGCATCAAGCCAATAACCATCTATATATTCACTCTTTGCATAGGTGCCATCTCCATTGTCATACCACCAGCCCCTGGTTTCCTCAATCCATTTACCTTGAGTTTTTTTATTATCAGCCTGACTTTCTTCTGTACTT
>JAILGP010000033.1 GCA_024696635.1 Eubacterium sp.
CTGCCCACAGATACCACATCATATCAACAGCATCCTGTTTTTTTTCAGCCTCATCCAGTCCATTAAGAAAATAAGCATCCACTATCTTGTTTTCAAAATACTCCATAAGACTTTTCCCAGAAACCTTTTTTTCTGATTTAAAGTTTTCTGATTTAATATTTTCTGGTTCGTCATCTGAAATATTCAGTTCCATAAATGTACCGTCTTCATTAAATGGGATACAGCCATGGAATAATAAATTATTATTACATTTTTTATAAATACTCCCATGGGAATAAAGAAAGCGTATATGCTTCTGCAGCCTCCTGCTATGAAGGAAGGAATACTTAAGTGTCTCAACAAGACCTTCCTCCTCTTCAGTAAGCTTATAGGGATCTTCAGGATCAATAGTTGGGAAATTTCTATCCTTCATAGGATATTCCTTCCCATCTATAAGAACTAAGCCCTTTTCATAATCCACCTTATCTAAAAGAAGACGATTATCCATGTCATACTCTGGATGTCTCATAATAAGCTGTCCGGAAAGCTTAAGCTCAATAATGGAAATAGCTTTACACATCTTGGCCGCCAGTTCCGGAGAAACCGAGTCATATTTATTATCATCCAGAAGATGTGGTTTAAAACATTGGCAGTCATCATCCTTATAAACTGTATCTGCAAACATGGAGAGTGGTCTTAGATTAATTCCATATCCATCCTCAAGTACATCAAAGCTGTTATAGCCGGTTGCTATTCTTAGCACAGTGGCTATACAGGTTGTATTTCCTGCCGCAGCTCCCATCCAGCTCACATCATGATTTCCCCATTGTATATCCACATCCTGGAATTTGATCAGTTCATCCATTACATAATCCGCTCTTGGACCCCTGTCAAATATATCACCAATTATATGAAGACTATCTATAAGCAGAGACTGTATAAGCTCTGCCAAAGCAATAATAAACTCATCCACAACCTCAACGTCACATACTGCATTTAAAATCTCCATATAGTATAGTCTTTTATCAGGCTCCGATTCATCAGTATGAATCAATTCATCAATAGCATATCCAAATTCCTCAGGAAGCTTTTTCCTCATCTTGGACCTGGTATACTTTGATGCCACCTCACGACATAGGGCTATAAGCTGGTGTATGGTTCTTTTATACCATACATCACTTATCTGTCCCGAATGTCTCATGTCAGAAAGCACTTCAGCAGGATAATATATAAGTCTTGCCAGCTTTTCCTGTTCCGTTTCCGGCATCAGATTTCCAAATACCTCTTCAATTTTTGCCCTGATCACACCTGATGCAGATCTGATCAGATGTATAAAGCTTTTATATTCACCATGTATATCTGAGAAGAAATATTCATTTCCCTTTGGTAAAGCCCTGATTGCCCGAAGATTTATTATCTCTGCGGAACAGCTCCTTATATTGGGAAATTCATGACTTAAAAGTTTCAGATAATCCAGGTCTCTCATATAACTACCTCTGCTAAAATACTAATTTTATGTTTAAATATAATCTAAGACAAATTTACAGATTTGCCTCCATAAATTCCTTAACTGCTGCCATCTCGGCTTCTTCATCAGGTCCCTCAAAGGAGAACTTTACAGTGTCGCCCTGCTTAGCTCCAAGAGCCATAATGCCCATAACTCCCTTGAATACAACTTCCTTTTCTCCCTTAGCCACCTTAACTACTGATTCATAGGTCTTGGTCATCTTGAAAAGATCTGTTGCGGGTCTTGCATGTATACCGTGAACATCCTTGATTGTGTACTCAAAACTTACCATATTAAAATACCTCCTCTTCTCTTTTAGGGACAGACCCACATAGGAAATCTGTCCCATATTTATATTTTTCTTTATATTAAATGTTATTAAGCATCATTTTTATAACTGTTCAACAGGCTTCTTTATAAGTCCAAGCATTACACAGGTCACAGCTGAACCTATAAGCCAGGCCAATATGTAAAGGAATGGATGTCCTACTGTAGCGAATACGAAAAGTCCGCCATGAGGAGCCATAAGGGTACATTTGAAAAGTGCTGCAAGGAATCCGGCAACTCCCGCTCCAACCATTGTACATGGAATAACATGGAGAGGATCAGCTGCTGCAAATGGAATAGCACCTTCTGTTATAAAGGATGCACCCATTACTATATTGGAAACAGCAGAACCACGTTCAGCCTTGGTAAACTTCTTAGGGAATATCCAACAAGCAAGCGCTATACCAACTGGAGGAACCATACCACCAACCATGATAGCTGCCATAGCTACATAGCAGGCCTCAACCTTAGGGTCAGATGCGCTCATACCATCAGCCAGATATCCAGCTGCTGTTGTAAGCATACCTGTGCCAAATACATATGCCGCCTTATTGATAGGACCACCCATATCTATAGCCATCATGGCTCCCAGTATAAGTCCCAGAACCGTAAGCATTCCTGCATCAGAAATAGCTGTAAGCATATTTGAAAGTCCTGTATTCACAAGTCCAATAAGCGGGTTAAGTATGAAGCACATAATTATTCCTTCAAGGAATATACCAACAAGCGGATAAATAAGTGTAGGCTTCAGACCATCCATAGCCTGAGGAAGATTAGCACAAATCTTCTGGAGCCATAATACCAGGAAGCCTGCCAGGAAACCTGCAGCTATACCACCAAGGAAACCTGATACCGTATTACCACCATCTGGCTGCTGGAATGCAAACTTAGATATAAATTCACTGAAGCCACCAATTGCCTTTCCATCTACAAGTGTACCTTCTGCAAATGTATATCCAGAAAGTGCTGCATTACCACTGGATGCAAGCATACCACCAACAAAACCAACTGCAAGACCAGGTCGGTCAGCTATAGCATAAGCTATATATCCTGCAAGTACAGGAACCATAAGTCCCATAGCCAGACCACCAATATATTTTAGAAGTGCCGCAACCGGTGTGATAGAACCAAAGTTACTTCCACCAGAAGCACCATAACCAGCAAGTGTATCGATAAGGAATGCAATAGCAACAAGGATACCACCGCCTATAACGAATGGAAGCATATGAGATACACCACTCATAAGCCAGGTATAAACCTTATGTCCTACGCCACTCTTCTCATCTGAACCACCAGATTCAGTTTCTTCAGAAGAATCTCCTGAGAATACTGGAGCATTTCCACTCTGAACTATTCCCATAAGTTCATCCGCTTTATTAATTCCATCTGCTACCTTTCTCTGGATAACCTTCTTACCCTTGAAACGGTCCATAGGAACCTTTGCGTCTGCTGTAACAATTACACAGTCAGCCGCCTTAATATCCTCAGCAGTAAGTACATTCTTAGCTCCGGAGGATCCTCTTGTTTCAATTTTAATCTTGATTCCAGCCTTATCAGCGGCCTTCTCAAGACCCTCAGCAGCCATATATGTGTGAGCTATACCTGTTGGACAGGAGGTAACAGCCACAACCTTAAGGCCCTCTGAAGTATCATCTGCGATTGAGGTTTCAGCCAGACTTTCATCTACACTTCCCCTCTCCTCGTCAGCCTTATCAATAATATCAATAAATTCATCAACACTACTTGCATTAATCAGATTACTACGAAAATCTTCGTCCATAAGCATCATAGACAGTTTTGAAAGTACGTCCAAATGGACATTATCCTTTGTATCCGGTGCAGCTATAAGGAACAGGATGTTTACTGGTTCGTCATCAAGGGACTCATAATCAACTCCATCCTTGATAACCATTGCAGCAAGGCCAGGCTTACTTACGCAGTCTCCCTTGCCATGAGGTATTGCTATACCCTCACCAACACCGGTTGTGGATTCCTCTTCACGTGCATAAACAAGCTTCTTATAGGCTTCTTTATCCTTAATTTTTCCGCTTGCCGCCATAAGGTCAACCGCCATATCCAGTGTTTCATTCTTGGACTTTGGACTGGCATCCAATTTTACCGATTTCTTGTCCAGAAGTTCTGTAATTCTCATTCAACTATCCTCCTTTCTTCTTACACTAACTAAAAACTGTTCTTGGATTATTCGACTATAAGCTTTTGATTGAATACTCTCTTAACTTAATAAGCATTTCTGGATTATTCAACTGTAGCATATACTCTCATAACCTCTTCTTTTGTTGCCAAAAATTCTGAAAATGCACTTGCAGAGCCAGTACTAAGACCCATTTTGAAGGCATGCAGCAGGTCACCCTCAGTAAGATAACCAGCTATAAAACCTGCCACCATGGAATCCCCGGCTCCAACACCGTTAACAAGCTTTCCCTTAGGTGCCTGTCTTAGATAAGTTTGTCCATCAGAGCTTACAAAAACCGCCCCCTGTCCAGCCATGGAAATGATTACGTTCTGAGCTCCCATTTCCAAAAGCTTCTTAGCATAAGGCACTACGCTCTCCCTAGTATCCAGCTTCACACCAAATATCTCCCCTAATTCATGATTATTAGGTTTAATCAGGAAAGGCTTGTACTTCAGAACATTCATCAAAAGGTCCCTTGTAGCATCTACAACAACTCTGATGCCTCTTCCCTGAAGCTTTTCCATGATATCACTGTAAATAGTTTCAGGCATACTCGATGGAATACTTCCTGCCAAAACAAGAGTATCTCCCTCCTCTATAGCCTCCAGTTTCTCATAAAGCTTCTTAACACTAGCCTCGGAAATATCCGGACCCATCCCGTTTATTTCGGTTCCGTCAATGGATTTCAGCTTGAGATTAATTCGTGAACATCCTTCTTCAATCCTTATTTCTTCAGACCGGATTCCACTTTCCTTAACCCTTCTTGTGATTTCATCACCCACAAAGCCGGCAGAAAAATAGATTGCTGAATTCTCTATCCCAAGATTAGATAGAACAATCGAAACATTAATACCCTTTCCGCCCGGCAGCATCAGTTCGCTGCTTGTCCTGTTAGTTAAACCAAGCTTAAAATCATTAACAGTCACGATATAATCCAAAGATGGATTAAATGTTACAGTATAAACCATTGCTTCAACCTCCGCTCATGAGTTTTCATCGACATAGCCCTCTTAAAACTGAGACTCTCCCGATTTTAAGGTACACTTTGATTATACCTTCAAAAAATGTCATATTCAATCAACATAATTCATATACTTTCGTCAATTTTATTGTGCATTTTGTCTTTTCTGTATGCCTGTATGACATATTTTTTGTATAATTTATACTATTTTATCAGAAACAAAAAAATGGCAGGGCTAATTTGCCCATGCCATTTTAGTATTTATCCTTATTTTTTCAGATATTTATCCTTATTTTTTCAGATATTTCTCCAGATACTGACCCGTATAGGATTCCTTTACTTTAACAATTTCTTCAGGCTTTCCCTTTGCAACTACAGTTCCGCCGCCATTTCCTCCTTCAGGTCCCATATCAATTATATAGTCCGCCTGCTTTATAACATCCATATTGTGTTCTATTACCACAACTGTATTTCCAGCATCTGCAAACTTCTGAAGTATAAGAAGAAGCTTCTTTACATCATCAAAATGAAGTCCTGTGGTAGGCTCATCCAGTATATAAATAGTTTTGCCCGTACTTCTCTTGGAAAGCTCAGTAGCCAGCTTAATTCTCTGAGCCTCTCCACCTGATAGGGTTGTTGAAGGCTGTCCCAGCTTAATATATCCAAGTCCCACATCCTGGAGTGTCTTTATCTTTCTATAAATAGATGGAACTGGTTCAAAGAAATCACAGGCTTCATCCACTGACATATCCAGAACTTCAAATATATTTTTTCCTTTATACCTTACATCTAATGTCTCACGATTATATCTCTTTCCGTCACATACCTCACAGGGTACATAAATATCAGGAAGAAAATGCATTTCAATCTTATTTATACCATCACCCTTGCAGGCTTCACACCTTCCACCAGATACGTTGAAGGAGAATCTTCCCTTACTGTAGCCCATGGTTTTAGCATCCTTGGTCTCTGCAAAAATCCCTCTTATAAGGTCAAATACTCCAGTATAGGTTGCAGGATTAGAACGCGGGGTCCTTCCAATAGGTGACTGGTCTATATCTATTACCTTATCCAGTTCTTCAATTCCCACTATATCATCATGCTTTCCAGGTTTTACCCTTGCACGATTCAGGTCTCTTAAAAGTCTCTTTTTAAGGACTTCATTTATAAGGGAGCTCTTACCAGAACCTGACACACCGGTTACAACCGTAAATACTCCAAGAGGAACCTTAACATCTACATTTTTCAGATTATTCTCTCTTGCTCCCTTTACAGTAAGCCAGCCACTAGGTTTTCTTCTCTTGGCTGGAACGGGTATTGAAAGCTCTCCCTTAAGATATTTTCCGGTAATGGAGTTTTCATTATCCATAAGATCTTTAGCTGTTCCCTGGGCTATGATTTCACCACCATTTCGTCCCGCTCCCGGACCTATATCAACAATATAATCCGCAGCCATCATGGTATCTTCATCATGTTCAACCACTATAAGTGTATTTCCCAGATCCTGCAGTCTCTTTAGGGATGCTATAAGCTTATCATTATCTCTTTGATGAAGTCCTATACTTGGTTCATCCAGTATATAGGTAACTCCCACCAGACCTGAGCCTATCTGGGTGGCGAGCCTTATTCTTTGGGCCTCTCCTCCTGATAAAGTGGCTGTTGCACGGCTGAGGGTCAGATAGTTGAGTCCCACATCCACCATGAAATTAAGCCTTGCTCTTATCTCCTTAAGAATATCCTTACCGATCATAGCCTGACGTTTTGTAAGCTCCAGATTGCCTACATATTCTGCCAGCTCATCCACAGGCATTTCGGTCACGTCGAATATATTTTTATCTCCAATAGTTACGGCAAGGGAGGATGGTTTAAGCCTCTTACCACCACACACCTTACATGGAGTATAGGTCATATAGGATTCATAGTCTGATTTTACATCCTCCGAACCTGAATATTTATAGCGTTCTTCTATATTTGCAATAAGGCCCTCAAAGGGATGGGTAAATACAGTTTTTCTAGTGTTCTGACTCTTATAGTGTATAGTAATCCTTCTTCCCTTTGTTCCGTATAAAATTACATTTTTCGCCTCCTCAGAAAGCTCCTTATATGGTACATCCAGGGAGAATCCGTATTCCTCGGATAGGGCCTGGAGTATGGCATGACTGAAGGACTTGGCATCACCACTGGAGGCCCAGCCTGTTACAGCTATTGCGCCTTCATTTAAAGTCCTGTTCTTATCCGGTATCATAAGATCCGGATCCAGCTTTCTCTCCCAGCCTATACCTGTACATGCTGGACAGGCTCCAAAGGGGTTGTTAAAGGAAAAGGACCTTGGCTCTATCTCATCAATGGATATGTTACAGTATGGACAGGAGAAATTATCTGAATATGTATAGGTTTCTCCATCTATAACCTCTACCTCTATTATTCCTTCTGACTGGCTGAGTGCTGTTTCAAGGGATCCTGCCAGTCTGGATTCTATTCCTTCTTTAATAACAAGTCGGTCTACAACTATACTGATATTATGTTTTATATTTTTCTCCAGCTTTATATCTTCATCCAGAGTATACATATTTCCATCTACCAGCACTCTGACAAAACCGCTTTTCTTGGCACGCTGAAGTAATTTTTCATGGGTTCCTTTTCTTCCTCTTACTACTGGAGCAAGAACCTGAAACTTAGTTTTCTCAGGTAGTTCCATTATCTGATCTACCATCTGGTCAACTGTCTGTTTTTCTATTACTCTTCCACAATTCGGACAGTGGGGTGTTCCTACTCTTGCATAGAGAAGTCTCAGGTAATCATATATCTCTGTTACAGTTCCAACCGTAGAACGGGGATTCTTGTTGGTGGACTTCTGATCTATAGATATGGCAGGAGAAAGTCCCTCAATTTTCTCCACATCCGGCTTCTCTGCCTGGCCTAAAAACTGTCTTGCATAGGAAGATAGAGACTCCATATAACGCCTCTGCCCCTCGGCATAAATTGTATCAAATGCAAGTGATGATTTACCGGAGCCCGAAAGACCAGTAAATACTATAAATTTATTTCTGGGAAGCGTAACATTTACCCCTTTAAGGTTATGCTCATTAGCCCCCTGAACTGTTATATATTTTATCTCGCCCATTATTTCCTCCATATCCCGTCATATTTTTTACCAAAAGGGTCTGACCCCTTTGGCAAATTATTTGTCGTAGTCTCTTAGTTTGACCTTTAGTTCTATTAATTCGTCCCTAAGGATTGCTGCAAGCTCGAAGTTTAGTTCGGCGGCAGCCTGGTTCATCTTCTTTGTAAGTCTGTCTATCTCTTTACCAAGCTCTTTCTTGTTCATGAGGTCTGGATCCTTACCAACCTTGTTTCTCTTATCCTTAGCGTCCTCCTGGGCTGCTTTAAGGCTTGTGGAGATAAGCTCTCTGACTGCCTTTCTAATGGTCTGTGGGGTTATACCATGGTCTTCATTATACTTTTGCTGCAGCTCTCTACGACGATTTGTTTCGTCTATGGATTTCCTCATAGAGTCTGTCATAGTATCAGCATACATAATAACGTGTCCATCTACATTTCTGGCTGCACGGCCAATGGTCTGAATAAGAGAGGTTTCAGAACGGAGGAAGCCCTCTTTATCTGCATCCAGTATAGCCACAAGGGTTATCTCAGGTATATCGAGACCTTCTCTAAGAAGGTTAATTCCAACAAGGACATCAAAAACTCCCAGTCTCAGGTCTCTTACTATCTCCATTCTTTCCAATGTATCAATATCAGAATGAAGATACTTAACCTTTACATTAAGACCCCTAAGATATTCTGTAAGCTCCTCAGCCATTCTCTTTGTAAGAGTTGTAACAAGAACCTTATTGCCCTTATTTATCTCATTATTTATTTCCTTATAAAGATCATCCACCTGGCCTGCTACAGGTCTTACCTCAATAGGCGGATCCAGAAGTCCTGTAGGTCTTATAATCTGCTCAGCTCTTGCCTCCTCATGTTCTACCTCATAAGGTCCCGGAGTTGCGGACACGAAGAGAACCTTATCCAGACGGTCCTCATATTCCTCAAAATTAAGAGGGCGGTTATCCATGGCGGAAGGGAGTCTGAAGCCAAATTCTATAAGCGTCTCCTTACGTTTCTTATTGCCACCAAACATTCCCCTGACCTGAGGTATTGTCTGATGGGACTCATCTATAATAAGAAGATAATCATCTCCAAAAAAATCTATAAGTGTATCTGGTGCTTCTCCCGGCTTTCCTCCGGCAAGTATTCTGGTATAGTTCTCTATTCCGGAACAAAATCCCGTCTCCCGTAGCATTTCCATATCAAATTCTGTACGTTCCTGGATACGCTGGGCCTCAAGCAGTTTATCCCGGGACTTGAAGTAAGCAATTCTTTCCCTAAGCTCATCATCAATTTCCTGCAGAGCCTTTTCCATTTTAGAAGGAGCTATTACATAATAAGAAGCAGGGAAGATACATGTAAATGTAATATCACGCTTTATTACTCCGGTCAAAGGATCAAATTCTGAAAGCCTGTCAATTTCATCACCAAAAAACTCTATTCTTACGGCTTCTCCATCCTTATTGGCCGGGATTATATCCACCACGTCCCCCTTTACCCTGAAGGAGCTTCTTTTAAAATCCATTTCATTTCTTGTATATTGCATATCCACCAGCTCACGTATAAGGACATCCCTGTCCAGGGCCATACCAGGTCTTAAGCCCAGCATCATGGACTTATAATCCTCTGGATTTCCTATTCCATATATACAGGAAACTGAAGATACAACAATAACATCATCTCTTTCAATAAGAGCTGATGTGGCACTATGCCTAAGCATATCTATCTCATCATTTACTGATGAATCCTTGGCAATATATGTATCTGATGAAGGAACATATGCCTCCGGCTGATAGTAATCGTAATAGGATACAAAATACTCCACCGCATTTTCAGGAAAAAAAGATTTCATCTCACCATAAAGCTGGGCTGCAAGAGTCTTGTTGTGGGACATGATAAGAGTCTTCTTACCAAGGGCCTTTATAACATTGGCCATGGTGAAGGTTTTACCCGAACCTGTAACACCAAGAAGAGTCTGCCTTTTCTTTCCCGAATTAAAGCCATCGACTATATCCTTTATAGCCTGGGGCTGATCACCAGTAGGTGCATATTCCGAATTTAATTTAAATTCTGCCATAGCTAAACAACCTCAATATCAAATATTATTATCCTTAAATCATTAGTAAGCTTTATATCTCCAAAGCTTCAAAATGTATATTAACATTATATCCTCACAAGCAAATATATCAATTAAGATGCAGAATAAAATTATAACATTCAATGGCATTTGTAAATTTAAAATACCTTTAAATTTAAGTCCAAAACAGCAAGCTCCATCATATAATGAAACTTGCTGTTTTATTATATATAAATATAATTCAAATATTTCTATTCAAAAATATAAGCTATAAATCCATCCTCAGCAACAAAGTCCAGTATATCATCTTCCTCCGCCTTAAAGAATTCAAGCTGATCATATCCAGTATTTATTTTCTCTGGACTGGCCTTAGAGGGATTTGCATTAAGGATAAATGTCATATCATCTATAATAAGGTCCATGCTATCCTCCAGGTCTAAATCTTCAAAGGAAACCGAGAAAGCCTGCCCCTTCTTTACATCCGCAAACTCACCCTCAAATTCTATATCGTTTGAACTTCCATCACCAAGAGAAAAAACCACTTCAAAGGTGTTATCCTTAGCTACTTCTATTTCAAATGTAATTTTTTCCTCTCTATATTCTGAATTAAGACCAATTTCAAGAGTGTCTGTGGCTTTTCCATCACTAAGCTTTGATTCTTTTTCAATATTTATACTTTCTTCATAATCACCATCATAAAATTCTATCTCTGCCTCTACATTTGAAAGCAGATTTTTCTCTCCGCTATTGCTGGTCTGGAACTTAAGCTTTAACTTATCTCCATCTGCCTTTATATAGGTATCAAATTCCACCTTAGCAATCTGTCCCTTATAAATACAAACATAGCCCTCCAGATCACCTATATCAATATCCTCTAACATATCTCTAATTTCATCAAGAGCTTCACCATCGATTTCCTGACCAACTATCTCAGCATAATCCATAAAATCATCAAGCAGGTCCTCCATGTCACCTCCATCCAGCTTTATGTTATATCTTTTAGCTGATTTATAGGATTTACCTATAGTAATTTTTTCTGTACCAGCCCTTTCTGCTATGACACAATCAGACAGATTCTTTTCAATTTTTTTTAGTTGTTCCTTAGCCTCCTCACTATCCACATCGCCGCCATCAACAGGCTCAACTATTCTTTCACTGAACCAGTTAATATTTACGTCATCCTTGTAATCAATATCCTGATCTTCAAATAAAGGTGATTTGGCTGCCTGTTTTAATATCTCATGATTATCAATAACGAGATATCCGTCACTATCCTCTTCATAAAATAATGTATTATTTTCATTTCCTATAAGACTTCCACCTATATGCCTATCGTCTATATCAAGATTAAAGACCGCCGACATTTCCTTCGCCGAATTATTCTTATCCACCTTAACGCTGCCATCTATCAAAGTCCAGTCATAGTCCATACTGGTATCAACAGACATACTTCCTCCCTCCTTCATGAATCTCTGAAGGGCCGCATTTATACCAGTTTTCTGCTCATAAGCGAAACTATCTATAATATTTTCCTGATTATAGGTATTAGTAAAGGCAAGTAAAACACGTTTTTTAGGAGTCATTATTAAATTATTATAAATAAGCAGTCCTATTATTGTGATTACCACAATTCCAGCTGCAATAATTCCTGCTGTAATCCATATTTTCTTTTTTGAATTATTATTTAAAAGCTTAGAAAGGGGATTAGAAAATTTGATTTTATCCTTTTTAATCTTTGACTTATTTTTAGGAAATTGATCATTAAAATCGCCACTTTCATTAAAAGCTGCTGGAGAAGTTGCCGACTGCCCCTGGTTGTAACCCGCATGGCTTGGTCCTTCCGGACTCTTGTAGCCAAAGCTGCCCTGATATGGATTATACTTTCCATAGGAATCCTGTGGTGTAGTAATAATAACATCATCAGGATTAATATCTAAAACACTTTCCCCGCCAGTATAAATAGCAAGTTCATTTGATGGTCCTTCAGGTGACACAACCCCCATCTGTTTTGCTCCACAATATTCACAGTAAAGCGACGTATCTCCTATTTCCATACCACAAGAAGAACAAATCATGATTACTACCCCCTAGATTACTTAAGTTTACATACATAAATTGATGCTGAACATTTAGGTACTATTACAGTAAGAACATTATTCTGAACCATATACATATGCTCTTCATGACTATAACCAGACTCATCTGTCATAAAGACCTTTTTCATGGTTCTATTATTATGAACCCCTAATTCTCTCACGTGAAGCTTAAGCTCCTTCTCAGTAAAGTCACTGTTTATTACCACAAGCACAGCTTCCTCACTATTAAATCTTCCATATGTTATAACCCTATATTGACCATGGAGGAATTTAAGAGATCCTGTTCTTAAAGCCTCATATTCATTATGAATCTTAATTATGTCCTTATGGAACTGAAGAAGGTCCATATCTTCATTCCCCCAAGGATAAGTTCTTCTGGAATCCGGATCTGTCCATCCACAAAGACCAACTTCATCGCCATAATATATGGTTGGAGCTCCAGGCCATGTCATCTGAAATGTAACGGCCAGCCTCATCAGACCCTTATTAACATTTTCATTTGCAGTTCCCGCTCCCAGAGTCTGTATACGACCAACCCTATGATTAGTTCTGGTCAGGAATCTGGAATGGTCATGATTTGAAAGCTCATTCATGGAAACATATAGGGAGTTATACATCATAAAAGACATATAATTCCTTATGGAACCCACAAAAAAATCCGAATTTCCAAGGAAATCTCCCCTAAATTCATCGCTATGCTTTTCAACACCAGTAAGAAACCAGGTAATAGGCTCCATAAATGCACCATAGTTCATTATGGTATCCCACTCATCTCCCTGCAGCCATGGCTTAGGAGAACCATAATGCTCAGCAAGGATTATGGCATCCGGATTTGCTTCCTTTACATTTTTTCTGAAATCCTTCCAGAACTTATGGTTGAAATCCTCCGAATATCCAAGATCTGCCGCCACGTCAAGTCTCCAGCCATCACAATTATATGGAGGAGAAACCCACTTGCGGCCTATTCTCATTATATAATCATATAATTTTTCCGACTCTTCATAATTAAGCTTTGGCAGTGTATCATGTCCCCACCACCCATTATAAGAACCGTTATAAGGCCAAGCATTCTCATCATGGAATTTAAAGAAGGATCTATATGGACTATCTGCCGAAACATATGCACCCTTTTCATAATCGTGATTCTTATCATAAAGGCACTCCTTATCCAGCCACTTATTAAAAGAACCACAATGGTTAAATACACCATCAAGTATAACCCTTATTCCCCTGCGGTGAGCTTCCTCCACCAGCTGAGCAAAAAACTGATTAGAAGCCTCAAGGTTTTCTTTATCTGTAACACGACTTATATACTTTGTTGCCTGGGAATTTTCCATAACGCCCTCTGGCAGAGCCTCCCCATCATCTCTTACTATCTTTCCATAATGAGGATCTATATAATCGTAGTCCTGAATATCGTATTTATGATTAGAAGGAGAAACGAATATAGGATTAAAATATATAGCCTCTACCCCCAGGTCCTGAAGATAATCCAGCTTATCCATTACTCCCTGAAGATCTCCTCCATAGAAATTACTTACGTCCATATTTTCAGGAAGCTGATTCCAGTCCGCCACCTTATGAGCATGTCTTCCAAGATAGGAATATTCCCTTTCTTCAACATCATTTGATTTATCACCATTGCAGAATCTATCCACAAATATCTGGTAAAATACCGCTCCCTTAGCCCAGTCAGGGGTTTTAAAGCCTGGAACAATTTTAAAGTCATAATCATGATTTGCTTCCTTTAAAATTCCAAGCCTATTATAAATTACATTTAACCTGTCTAAATGAACCTCAAAATAATATTCAAGTGTAGTCTTTACATCTTTTATTACTATCTGGTAAAAATCGAATATACCATTATACTCAGCTACAGTCATTGGATAATGCTTATCATCTATTACTATGTCCACTCCATCAACATTGTTCCTTGCAGTTCTGAAACGTATTGTTATATCATCTCCGGGCTCAGGCTCTGCAGGCGTCACAAAATTTGGCGTCCCATCAGTAAACAGGGCCCCGAAATTAAAAATCGTGGTGGCATTGTAAATGCGATTTATCATATTTAAAACATTAGTATCGCTCATAGCATCCTCCTAGATGACACAGATAGTTAATTTTATCATATATTTGGATTTTATACAAAAATAATCTTAATATGAAAACTCTAAACGTCTTAATTTACGCTTGTAAATGACAAATTTTCATTCAGACAAATTTCCTATTTATAAACCTGCTTGGAAAACTATAATTAATGACAGATATTCTATATTTGTATACAAAAATGTAAAAAAGAAACAGGGTATAATGCTTTTCAACATTATATCCTGTTTCAGGGGGACAAAAGGGTTGCGAATTGTCTTATTCAGTTTGGTTACTTAATCCATTTACCACTGGAATCTACTGTGTAACCATCAATTGTTGTGTTAGTAGCAAGGTAGCCACTAGCATCGAAGTAATACCAATATCCATCTATATAAAGCCAGCACTGTGTAGGATACCAACCTGTTGTATCCTCATACCACCAGCCTGTATTATTTGACTTCCAGCTTCCCATATACTGCGCATCTATAGAACCGCTTGAGTTAAGCCAGTAACCATCTCTGTAGCAATCATACTCCATATATCCTTCAGAGTCAAAATAATACCATGATCCATTTACCATCAACCAAGTGGACTTAGCATAAGAACTATCATTATATTTATACCACCAGCCTGTGGTGTCCTGTTTCCAGGTACCAGTTGCATTCTGGTTATTTCCATTCCAACCACCGCCATTCATATCAGGAGGTGTACCACCATCCATATTACCACCATTCATGTCAGAAGGTGTTCCTCCTCCCATTCCTCCGGTGCTTGCACTTTGAGATGCCTGACCTGTTGTAGCTGTAGCAGCTGGATTCTCATCAGAATTTGAGAAATAAAGTGAATATGTTTTATCATCGCTAAGATCTGCAGATGCAAATATAACCTGATTTGCACTCTTTACACCTGAAGATGTATAAACCTCTGTTCCTGCTCCGTCCCAGATATGTAACTCTGTTCCGTTGCTGACTGCCACATTATTGAAAACTATAGACTTACCACTTGATATAGTCTGACCCATTCCTGAGTTACCTACTACAAGAAGACTTCCACCAGTAAGTGTACAGCTTCCATCATAATCAAGTGCTGAATCTCCTGCATTTTCAGATCCAAATGCCTCTGTCTTTCCACCTGAGATAGTAATATCCTTATTTGAATCTATTGCATCACCGCCTGCATTTATATACCAGTCACCGCCTGTTATATTAATACAGTAGGAATAATCTGTAAGATCACTATTAGCTGCATTTACTCCATCATCATTTGATTTTACACTTGCACTTCCGGAATAAAGATTAACTGTTGCACCCTCAATTCCTTCTTCACAGGACTGAATATCAAATGTAGGTCCGGATGTACTTCCATTTGTTCCTATTGTTGTTACATAATCTGAATGAACTGCGTCATCCCCTGCATTTATTGTGAAATTTCCTCCAGTTATTGTAAGGCCATTCACTGCATTTATAGCATCATCTGTAGCATTTATCACGAAGGTTCCACCCTTGATTTCAAGTATGCCCTGAGACTCTGTATCATCCTCATCAGGTTCTGATTTAAGGCCTTCGTTTCCAGCAGTCACATTATATGTACCACCATTAAAAATCAAAATGCCATCACTGGCTATACCAGTATTACTTGCATTTACATTTATTGTTCCGCCATCCATGTTAATGGTTGCAAGTGAACCGCCCTTAATACCATTTTTACAGGTGGAAGCATCCACATTCAGGCTGCCACTTCCTGTAATGGTGAGTGTTGAACCGCTCTTGACCTTAATTGCGGCTCCTTCAAAATCCTCGTTGGTATCTTCTGTTGTGGGGTCTTCTTTACTATAAAGACTATTTGTTCCATTTAATTGAATCACAGCACTTGAAGACTTCTTTATAACAACAGGTGCTGTTGTGGATGAACTAAGTGATAAGCCATCAAATATAAGTGTTACCCCTGTAAGCTCCTTGGCAACCTCAATATTTCCTTCCGAGCAGGATCCTGTAATCTTATAGGTACCACTTTCTTTAATAGTCAGTGTGGTCCCACTTATCTTATAGCCCTCGCCACTTTCTCCCTCGGTAATCCCGCTATCTGAAAATGTTATCGTATCATATTCAGCTGCTCTAACTCTTACAGAGCTGAACATACTAAGTATCAAAGCTATAACAATCATAAGCACAGTAAGCTTTATATCTGTCCTATGCCTATCAATCGCTTTACCCATAGGCCCGACCTCCTTTTTTTATATGATTTGATGTTAACATTTGAAGCTTAAACGAAACTTAAAAAAATTTAAGTTTCAAAAATATTATTTTTGACACTCTCTAAATTGAGTTATATAATCTTAACTTATGAACTTGTAAGCTCTATATAAGAAGTAAAAGAGGACGAATATGGAAACAAGAACAGCCATTATAGCAATAATAGTAAAGGATAATGAATCATCCCAAAGTATCAATTCTATTCTCCATGAATATAGCCAATATATAATCGGAAGAATGGGTATTCCTTATCATAAAAAGGATGTAAACATTATCAGCATAGCCATTGATGCACCTCAGGATAAGATCAATACCCTGGCAGGAAAAATCGGACGTATTGAAGGTGTTACCACAAAAACTGTTTATTCACCTGAAGACTAATAATTCTTTACTATCCTTTACTAAATGTAAAATTTTTCAAAATTATTATAAAAATATAATCATAGGATTATAAAAACGAGAGGAAAAATAATGCTAGCCAATTATCATACACATACCCCAAGATGTCACCATGCCTATGGAAGTGAAAAAGAATATATAGAGGAAGCCATCAAATGCGGCTTTAAAATACTAGGATTTTCAGAACATGTTCCATTTCCTGAATCCTACGGTTTTAATCCAACCATGAGGATGGCTATGGAAGACCTTCCTGACTATACCTCAACACTTGTTAAACTAAGAGAAGAATATAAAAATGATATAGAAATTCTTATAGGATATGAAGTGGAATATTCTGAAAAATATTTTGAAGCTACCATGAAAACACTTAGGGAATACCCCTTTGACTTTGTCATTCAGGGTCAACATTTTATTGATGGAGACATGATTGATATATATGCAGGAAGCCCTACTAAGGATGATAATTATCTAAAAGCCTATGTTGATGCCACAATTAAAGGAATGAAAACCGGGGAGTTCAAATATCTGGCTCATCCGGACCTTATTAATTATAAGGGTGACAAGGACTTATATCTAAGTGAAATGAATAAAATTATCGATGCTTCTCTGGAATACTCCCTTCCACTTGAGATAAATATGTATGGATTTATTGACCAGAGAAATTATCCAAACAAGGATTTCTGGAAGATGGTAGGCCAAAGTAAGGCAGATGTTGTAATTGGCTGCGATGCCCACTGGCCACATATGATAAGGCGTCCTGAGGATGTTCCAGGACTTATGGAATTTATAAAAGAAAGCGGAATTAAGGAAATTAAGAACTAATAAAACCCGGGATAAATTCTATCCGGAGTTAGATAAGACTAAAAAAGTTTAAGTACCAGGGGCTTTGACACTGTTATGCTTATGGAGTATAATTTTTTTACCATTATAAGTATAAAATTCAAAGCCAACCTGACATCAAAACAGGATTTAATCCTTTTGAGATGAAAGCATGTGGTACAGTAAATAAATTATACCTTTTATCTAATCAGTTTTTTAGCTATTATTTAAAATGTAATTTAATAAGCAAATTTATGGAAATACTGTGCTCTTACATGCTAGGAGCCAGTATTTTTTTATATCTTATAATAATTTTTAGGGTTTTTATTGTTTAGGGTTTTTATTAAAGGAGTTTAATCATGGGTCTTAATGATACGCCTTCTGGAGAAAGGCTTCGCATCAGCTTCTTCGGAAAAAGAAACAGCGGTAAATCTAGTCTTGTAAATGCAATCACTAATCAACAGATATCAGTAGTATCGGATACACTCGGAACCACCACTGATCCTGTAAATAAAGCAATGGAATTACTTCCTCTGGGGCCGGTTCTTATAACTGACACCCCGGGATATGATGACATAGGAGAGCTGGGAGAGCTAAGGGTTAAGAGAACACGTCAGATTCTTAATAAGACTGATATAGCAATCCTTGTTACCGATGCTTCAAGAGATATGGATTCTTCCGAAGAAGAGCTTATTACTATCTTTAAAGAAAAAAATATCCCATATATTATAGCAAAAAATAAATCAGACCTTGTGATAAGTGACCTGGATACTAATAATTCCACTGAGGATGGAAATATTGTATACACCAGTGCAACTAATGGAACCAACATACACCTGCTTAAGGAAACCATAGGAAGAATCAAGCCTTCCGATGAAAATCCCTTAAGGCTGGTAGGTGACATTATAAATAAGGAAGACCTTATAGTCCTGGTTATACCTATTGATGAATCCGCTCCAAAGGGCAGACTCATACTTCCACAGCAGCAGGCCATAAGAGATATATTGGAAAGTGGCGCTTATGCCATAAGCACAAGAGAAACAGAGCTGGCCTCACTTCTAAGTAAGATGAATCCTAAGCCAGATCTTGTAATAACAGACAGCCAGGCCTTTGGAAAGGTCAGCAAGGATACTCCAGAGGATATTCCTCTCACCTCCTTCTCCATCCTCATGGCCAGATATAAGGGCTTCCTGGAAACTGCTGTTATGGGGGCTAAAACCATAGACAGTCTTAAGGATGGGGACAAGGTTCTTATCAGCGAGGGCTGTACCCACCACCGTCAATGTGGGGATATAGGAACTGTTAAGCTTCCTAAATGGTTAAAAGAAAGAACTGGTAAAGACCTTGAGATACTTGCCACCTCCGGGGCTGACTTTCCTCAGAACCTGGAAGAATATAAGCTTATAATTCACTGCGGAGGCTGCATGCTAAGCTCCCGCGAAATGATATATAGAATGAAATGTGCCATAGACGCAGGTATTCCATTTACAAACTATGGTGTAGCCATAGCATATATGAAGGGTATACTCAGAAGAAGTATAGGTGTATTTCCAGAGCTTTTAGAAAAATTCGATAAACAGTAAAAATCATCAGTAAATGATATAAAAAAGGTATAGAAAATTATCATAATGATTTCAAAAAAATTATCATAATGATTTCAAAAAAAAGGTTTCAAAATGGAAATTACAAATAAAAATATTATAGATAAGCTTGAAGAAAAAAATAATCTTTCCAGAGATGAATGGACTCAGCTTTTTGAAAGCTTCAACGAAGATGACAGACTCTATGCAGCAGAAAAGGCAAGTAATGTGGCTCAGTCCATATACGGAAAGGACATATTTATCCGAGGTATAGTTGAATTCTCAAATATATGTAATAAAAACTGCTACTACTGCGGACTAAGAGCAGGCAACTCAAATATTGAACGTTACAGACTAAGCGAGGAAGATATTGTAAGCTGTTGCCAGGATGGCTATAAATATGGTTTCAGGACCTTCGTTCTTCAAAGCGGAGAAGACCCCTATTATGACACAAACATGATCTGCAGAATAGTTTCCCGCATAAAGAAGGATTTCCCTGATTGTGCCATAACCCTTTCCATAGGAGAAAAGACTTACGAGGAATATAAGGCTTATAAGGAGGCTGGTGCAGACAGGTATCTGCTCCGCCACGAAACAGCAAATGAAGACCATTACTCCATTCTCCATCCTGATACTATGTCCTGGAAAAACCGCATGAGATGTCTGGATGATCTAAAGTCTCTTGGCTACCAGGTAGGAGCCGGAGTAATGATAGGGTCTCCGGGACAGACCACAAAGTGTCTTATAGATGATATGGAATATATGGCTAGCTTCAAGCCTCACATGATAGGGCTTGGCCCATTTCTCCCTAATTCTTATACTCCATTTAAGGATAAACCAAAGGGATCCTATGAGCTTACCCTCTTTATGATCAGTCTTTGCAGACTCTGTCTTCCACACGCTCTTATTCCTGCAACAACTGCTCTAGGAACCATAAGACCAAATGGCCGTGAACAGGGAATTCTTGCAGGGGCAAATGTTATTATGCCAAACCTGTCTCCTGTAAATGTAAGAGACAAGTATAAGCTATATGACAATAAAATTATATCCACAGGAAACTCAGATGAGTGCCGAAGGGATATAGAAAAGCGAGTGGAATCTGTAGGCTATCAGGTTCTTATAGATAGAGGAGATTTCAAATAAAGAATAAATATGATTTTTACATATTATTATCAAGGGAGCAAGATAACTTATGATTAAATTTGCAATATATGGAAAAGGTGGAATAGGTAAGTCCACTCTTTCATCTAACCTAAGCGCTGCATTTGCCAAAAGGGGACTCAGAGTCATGCAGATAGGCTGTGATCCCAAGGCAGATTCCACTTCCCTCCTTTGTCCTAAGGAAAAGATAACCACAGTTCTGGACCTTGTAAGAAGTGGAAAGCCCTTTACCCTTACGGACATGGTTAAGGAAAGTACAGCCGGTGTTTTCTGCGTAGAAGCCGGAGGACCTGTCCCAGGACTTGGCTGTGCCGGACGAGGAATCATTAATGCTCTGGAATCTCTGGAACAAAAGGGAGCCTATGAGGTTTATAAGCCTGACGTTGTTATATATGACGTTCTGGGTGACGTTGTCTGCGGTGGCTTCACCATGCCAATGCGTAAGGGCTACGCCGACAAGGTTTATATTGTAACCTCAGGTGAAAAAATGGCAATTTATGCAGCAGCCAACATAGCCATGGCAATAGATAATTTCAAGAAAAGAGATTATGCAAAGCTGGGTGGAATCATCCTCAACTGCCGAGGAGTAGAAAATGAAGAGGAAAATGCAAGAACCCTGGCAAAGGATTTCTCCACTGACCTTTCTGCAATAATTCCAAGAAGTCCTCTTTTCGACAAGGCTGAGGCCGCAGGAAAAACAGTGGTAGAACTCTTCCCGGATAGCGACGTAGCCGAAAGACTCCTAAATCTAGCAGACAGAATTATGGATGATTTTAATTAGAAAGCTTATTTTTAACATTTGCATATATATTTTAACAAACAATTTTTATAAGCAGTAATGACAGATTGGATAAATAATTATGACAGATTAAATAAGAACTAAAATCAAACCAAAGAGATTTTATATAGAGATTTTATATAGAGATTTTATATAGGAAATACCAAATATGTTAGAAGCCTTACATACAAAAGAAAATAGAATTCCCCAGCCCATATACTTAAGGGATCTGGACTTTGATAAGCCCTTCTACGAGGGACTTCAATATAATCCACCTGCAAGAGGAACCTGGAATATAGTCCATACCGGAATGCTTATTCCTGAAGCTCACCAGATATATGTCTGTGCCCAGGGATGTCTCAGAGGTGTAATACTTACAGCCGCTGAAATGATGCTTATGGATAGAATGTCCTGGGTATCCCTTCGTGAAAAGGATATGTGGAACGGGGAAATGGAATCTCGAGTCATCGAGGGGGTAGCTCATATAGTGGAACAGATGGACCACCGTCCTCCATGCGTTCTTGTTTATCTTAGCTGCATGCACATGTTTGAAGGCTGCGATTTCAATATGATAGCAGGTGAGCTTATGGAACGTTTCCCCGGTACCTACTTCGTAGACTGCTACATGACTCCAACCATGAGAAAAACCATGTCACCAGATGCCATGATGAAGAACAGCCTATATGCACCTGTTCAAAAGCTGGAGGTAGATAATGATCTTATTGGACTGGTGGGCTGTGACAGAGAAACCGATAAAACCAGCGATATATATAGTCTTGCCCAAATGGCAGGAAAAAAGGTCTGGGAGATAAACTCCTGCAAGACCTATAAGGAATATCTTGATCTTGGAAGGGTAAGCCACCTTATATCCTATCTTCCGGTAGCAAATTCAGGAGTCGGAATTCTTTCCAAGAGAATTGAGAGGCCATGGACATACGCTCCTCTAAGCTATGACAAGGAAGAGATAATAGAAAATCTAAAGCTCATAAGTCAGGCTCTTGGAATTGATACAGCAAGCCTTGACCAGTATATAGAGAAAACCATATCCAAGGCAGATAAGGCAATGGTAAGGGCAAAAGAAATAATTGGAGATACTCCTATTGTAATTGATTACTCTGCTAGTCCAAGAAGCATGGGACTGGCCCTTCTTCTTACAGAATACGGAATGAATGTGGAAGCTATTTATTCAGATGTTTTCCTTAAGGATGAAAGACCTGCCTACCAAAAGCTTCTCAGCCTTAAGCCTGATATTAAGATATATCCTACACTGGATCCTGCCATGAGATTCGCAGATAACCAGTATGAGGGAACCATTACAGATAAACCAGAAATCTTAGCCATAGGACAAAAGGCCGCCTATTTCGTTCACTCACCATACTTTGTAAATATAGCTGATGGTGGTGGAATGTATGGCCTTGATGGAATAAGGAGAATGGCTGAACAGATAATAGAGGCCTTCCAAAACCCTAAGGACACAAAGAAAACCATAAGTCATAAGGGAATTGGCTGTGACAGCTGTCTTACTTAGTATTATTCGTGGATAAATAATTAAAGCACTAATATAGCAGAACCACATTTCTTAACAATAATTTATAGTTAGTTTTCAAATAATACTATGTTCTGCTTAAAGGAATAAATATATGAATCAAACTGCAAGAATAATTTCAATATATGCCGCAGATACCTCAGGTTTTTGCTCGGCCCTTTATGAATATGGTGGTATGACCGTAATACATGATGCATCCGGCTGTAACTCCACCTACACCACTCACGATGAGCCACGCTGGTATGACAAGGATACCATGATGTATATATCCGGTTTCACAGAGCAGGATGCCATCATGGGAAATGACGAACGTTTCGTCCACGACCTATGTCTTGCCGCCAATGAATTAAAGCCAGAATTTGTAGCAATATGTGCATCTCCTCTTCCTGCCATGACAGGTGTGGATCTTGATGCAATAGCCTACGAGGTGGAAGCTAGCACCGGCATTCCAAGCTTTGCCGTAAAAACCAACGGAATGCAGAGCTATATAACAGGAGCTGCAAATGCATTTACCGACCTTGCGATGCATTTTACAGAGGATATGCCAAGACTAGACCGAGCTATAAATCTATTGGGAGTCACCCCACTGGATTTTCCTCTTAAGGGTACCACAGATGCTTTTAGAAAATGGCTTAGTGAATATAATTTCACCTTGAATGCCAACATAGGAATGGACACAAACCTTGACCAGATAAGGAGCCTGTCAAGAGCCCAGGCAAGCCTTGTGGTTTCATCATCAGGACTTAGTCTTGCCAGATATCTTTATTCTGAGTACCAGATACCCTATGTAATCGGCTGCCCCTTTGGAAGGAAGCTGGCATCAATTATTGCAAAGGATCTGGAAATAGCCATAGAGGAAAATATAAATATTGAAAGCGCCAAAAATAACAGGGTCTATGGTGAGGAAATAGCCATTGTTGGAGAAAGCATACTTTCCACTTCACTTGCCGCATCCCTTTCTCTGGAATATAAAACTAAGGTCCGGGTACTGGAAAGTGTTGGGGACGGAGATATGACCCAGCTGATTCAGGGAGATGTATCCTGTGACGATGAGGATATCCTGGAAAAGGAGCTTACCAAATCTAAGACTGTTATAGGGGATCCTCTCTTCCAGCCTATATGTAAAAATCAGAAATTTATAAGGCTGCCACACCCTGCATTTTCAGGAAGATGCTTTTCTGCAGAGGATAAAATATGGATAAATAATGACCTCTTTGAAATATAGAAAATTTAGATTCAGATAATGTTTTGGGTTTTACTTAACAATAATAACACCAAAGCTTGATAAAAAATCGGAAGGAATATATAAAAGAAAATTATGATTAAAATAGCAATTTACGGAAAGGGCGGAATTGGTAAGTCCACCATGACTTCAAACCTGTCTGCAGCTCTTGCGAAGCTTGGAAAAAAAGTAATACAGATTGGATGTGACCCCAAAGCAGATTCAACAGCTAACCTTTTAAATGGTCAGCCTGTAACCCCTGTAATGAATTATATGAGAGAGCATGATGAGGAACCAACCTCCCTTGATCAGATAACCAAGATAGGTTATGGCGGGGTTGTTTGCATAGAAACCGGCGGTCCTACTCC
>JAILGP010000055.1 GCA_024696635.1 Eubacterium sp.
TGTTATCTGAAAAAGGTTAAATAGCTAATTAAAAATTTATACGTTTTATTACAAATATTATAATAAATAATTTTATATAAAGAAAATCGATAGAAAAACACATCTATGTTACTTATTTATATGTTACTTATTTCATACAAATTATATTCATTTTGTAAGCATATAATAACATAAAAACTACAATTAATAAATTTAAAGATACTAAAATTGACAAATATTGCATTTAACAATGAGAAATCCATATATATAGTGACGGAAATGTGGAAAAATGCTAATTTTTCTTTTTAGTTTGCGCTTTTTTTGGTATAATAACTTAGTATGTTTATTTTGTGGACATTTTTTTAGTATGCCACATTGATGCCACAAAGGTTCATACTTTGATAGACTTTAATTTGGGTAAAGAAAGTGGGAGTGATAGCATGATTTCAAATCAGATTTTACAGGAAACATTGGAAGGTATTCAGGCAATCACAAAGGTTGATCTGATAGTTATGGATGTAGAAGGAAGACTTTTAGCAAAGACTGTTTCAGATGGTCCTCTTGATTATGAGGATGCAGTTATTGCATTTGTACAGTCACAGGCTGAAAGCCAGAGCTTACTTGGTTATCAGTTCTTTAAGGTAATGGACGACAAGCAGCTGGAATATATTGTCCTTGCAAAGGGTGACACGGACAATACATATATGGTAGGTAAAATGGCCTGCTTCCAGATACAGAGTCTTCTTGTTGCTTATAAAGAAAGATCAGATAAGGATAACTTTATTAAGAACCTGCTTCTTGATAATCTTCTTCTGGTTGATATTTATAACAGAGCTAAGAAGCTTCATATTGATACAGATGTTAAGAGATGTGTATTTATCATCGAAACAAAATCCGAGAAGGATAGCAATGCTCTTGAAACTGTAAGAAATATATTCTCAGTTAAGACAAGAGATTTTATTACAGCAGTTGATGAGAAAAACATCATTCTTGTTAAGGAGGTTAAGTCCTCAGATACTTATGAAGAGCTTAATAAGACTGCAAAGATAATTGTTGATATGCTCAACACTGAAGCAATGATTTCTGTTCATGTTGCTTATGGTACTATCGTAAATGAAATTAAGGAAGTATCTCGTTCCTATAAGGAAGCTAAGATGGCTCTTGATGTAGGCAAGATATTCTATAGTGATAAGAATATCATAGCATACAGCAATCTTGGAATAGGACGTCTTATATATCAGCTTCCAATCCCTCTTTGTCGTATGTTCATTAAGGAAATCTTTGATGGAAAATCTCCTGATGACTTTGATGATGAAACTCTTACAACAATCAATAAGTTCTTTGAGAACAGCCTGAATGTTTCTGAAACTTCACGTCAGCTCTATATTCACAGAAATACTCTGGTATACAGACTTGACAAAATTGAGAAATCTACAGGCCTTGATCTGAGAGTATTCGAGGATGCTATTACATTTAAGATTGCTCTTATGGTTGTAAAATATATGAAGTATATGGAGAGCATGGATTTCTAATATAATACCTGAAATAAGGTTTTATAGCTTAAATTTGTTTTTTAACAAACACCATAAATTTTAAAGAGGAACTATACTCATGATTAAAATGGAACATGTGACGATGAAATATCCTACAGGCACTGTTGCCCTGAACGATGTTTCCATAGAAATTGAAAAGGGAGAGTTTGTATTCGTTGTCGGCACTTCCGGTTCAGGTAAGACTACATTTATTGAGCTTTTATTAAGGGAGCTTGTACCCACAAAGGGAAAAATAAGTGTTGCAGGTTATGATTATTCAAAACTTAAGAAAAACCGAATCCATAAGGTTAGAAGAAAAATTGGAGTTGTATTCCAGAATTTCCGTCTCCTCAAGGACAGAACGGTTTATGAAAATGTAGCCTTCGCTCAAAGAGTAATAGAGACTCCATCCAGATATATCCGTAGACAGGTGCCAGCTGTTCTTACGCTGGTGGGACTTGCTGAAAAGTATAAGTCATTTCCAAGACAGCTTTCCGGCGGTGAGCAGCAAAGAGTTGCCCTTGCCAGAGCTCTTGTAAATAAACCTGAGATAATACTCGCCGATGAGCCTACAGGAAATCTGGACCCTAAGAATTCATGGGATATAATGAACCTCCTGGACGAGATTAATGCAAAGGGTACGACAGTAGTTGTAGTTACACATAACAAGGAAATTGTAAATGTTATGAAAAAGCGTGTCATAACCTTGAAGAAAGGCGTCGTGGTAAGCGATGTGCAGAAGGGAGGTTATGTAGATGAGGATTAGTTCTATTGCTTATAGCATGAGACAGGGTGCAAAGAATATCAGGAGAAATCTTCTTTTTTCACTTGCGTCTGTAGGAACTATTGTAGCCTGTCTTTTTGTATTTGGACTATTTTATATAGTTTTGGTTAATTTCAGAGCGGCTATTCATAAGATTGAAAGTAGCATATCTGTATCTGTATTCTTTGATCAGGGTCTTTCAGAGGAAGGAATAAACCTTATTGGAGAGCAGATAAAAACAAGAAAAGAAGTAAATACAATTGATTATATATCGGCAGATATGGCATGGAAGGAGTTCTCAGAGCAAACCTATGATGATCCTGAAGCTGCAAGGGCAGCCTTTGGAGATGATAATCCTCTGGCTCAATCCTCTTCCTATAAGATAACACTTAGTGATGCCAGTAAGCAGGCCGATTTTATACAGTTCCTTGAAAGTATTGAGGGCGTAAGGAAGGTTTCTAGTTCAGCTTATACGGCTGATAGTATATCGGCCATAAATGCATTTGTTGGATACGCTTCCTTTGGTATTATATTTATTCTGCTTTTGGTTTCAGTATTCCTTATCAACAATACCATCACAATTGGTATAACGGTAAGGCGAGAAGAGATAAAAATCATGAAACTGATTGGTGCAACAAATGGATTTGTAAGAGCACCGTTCATTATAGAGGGAATACTTATAGGCCTGGTGGGTTCTATCCTTCCACTTATCCTTCTTTATTACCTTTATGATCTTGTAATTAATTATATCGCTGGCAGATTCACTATTCTTAATAACCTTTTTGAGTTTGCTGCACCAATGGACCTCTTTAAGCTTCTTATTCCAATTACACTTGCTATTGGAATAGGAATAGGTTTCTTTGGAAGTCTTATAACAACGAGGAAACATCTCAAAGTTTGATAATGAATCAAGAATTAATTATAGGACCTGCGGTTTCGTGGGTCCTATGCTAACGGAAAAGGAAAAAATATGCGTAAAATTTTTAGCAGAGATAACATTTCCAATTTCATATTAGCTGCGGCTTTATTCCTGGTCATGATTGTGACATTGAATATAGCCACTAAACCTTATGATAAAGCCTCTGGGCATTCAAATGTTAAAGTGGTTTATGCCACTGAAACTGATGCTACAGAGGATACTTCTGGTACCTTGAGTGATGATACATCGGTTGATTCTGAGAAATCGGGAAGTACTGAGAACGGAAGTACAGAAGAAAGTACAAGTGAAAATGATCTTGATTCTGAGATAAAAGATAGTGTAGACGGAGGAGAAGAGGAAACTACCGAAAGTAATTCAGAAGGTGATGGTAGTGAAAAGGAATCAACTATTACTGAAGCTGAAAATGCTTATGCCAATAGTGGATTATCTGCTGCTGAACTGGCTGAGCTTACTGCTGCCTATAGCAATACCCTTAAAGAAAAAAATGAACTTGCAGAAAAGCTTAATGAACTCATGGATAGTCAGAATGACTATATTGAAAGACTTCATGAACTTGATGATATGATCATTGAATACCAGGGAAAGATTGAAGAGCTTAATACAAAGATAGGCCAGGGAACAGATCTTCTCTATGAAATGCAGGTTTCCATATCGGAGTCAGAGGCTAAGGAACAGGAGCAGTACGAAACTGTAAAGGCTCATATAAAGGATGAATATGAGAATGGAAAGTATACTTATCTGGATGCTTTCTTCAGTGCAGTTGATTATATAGATATTGTTAATAAAGCTGAATATATTCAGTCAATCGAAGCCTATGACAAGGGTCTTCTGGATACCTATACATCTGAACATCAGAAGCTGGTTGATAAGAGAGCTCTTCTTATGGCAGTTACCTCAGATATGGATGTGCTCCAGTCTGCTTATGAGGATGAGCAGGATACTCTTGAGATTCTATCTGCTACAAAGGAAGAACAGGTCAATAGCTATCAGTCATCTATAGATAGTATGAAGAGTAATATTGAATATCTCGAGCAGAAGGAGGCTGAGCAGTCTGCCCAGATTGCAGCTCTTGAACAAAGCAGTAACGTAACATTTACAGTATCATCAGATTCAACCTATACATATAATGGTGAACAGTTTGTTTGGCCTATGCCTACATCAACAACTATAACCTCTTATTTCGGTTACAGAGATATTCCAACAGCAGGTGCCACTGCACAACATAATGGTATTGATATAGCATGTAACATGGGCAGTGAAGTTAAGGCTGCTGCTGCCGGTGTAGTTATATATACAGGATATCTTGGTAGTGCCGGAAATGCAGTTATATTGGATCATGGTAGTGGTATAACAACTCTTTATTATCATTTGTCATCATTTGGTTGTTCTGTAGGTGATGCAGTTGAAGCAGGAGAAACGGTAGCATTTTCAGGTAGTACTGGAGTATCGACGGGTCCCCACCTGCATTTCGGTGTTAGAGAAAACGGAAACTACGTTAATCCTTTAAAATATTATTCAACAATAGCTGACCAGGGAAATTCTTCTGAGTAATACAGAAGGTGGTTCAGTAAATATATTATCAGGATATGTATATTCTGTTAGATAAATAAATGCTGTAGGCATTTTGGAGGAAATTAGATTTATGAGTAAACATAGTGAAAATTCAGAGGATTTAGAAATAGAATCAAAAATTGATTTGAAAAAAAACTTAAACAAGGAATCTTTTATTAGTATAAGAGAAAAAAGCAGTAGTAAGATAAAACATATTCGTAAGGCTATGGCTTTAGCTCTTGCAGGAACTATGGTTATGGCAAGTCTTTCAGGCTGTGGTTCAAGTGGTGGTTCAGACAGTGATTCATCTGATTCATCTGATTCATCCTCTAGTTCAAATTATGACTTTAATCTTTTTGGAACAGCTAAGGAATCTGATGATGAAAAGGAGGAATCCTCTTCTGGTTCAGAGGAATTTAGTGAGAGTTCGAAGGATGTTCAGAAGAAAACAAAGGAAATAGAAGGATATATTGATAACTACTTCTACTTTGAAGAGGATGATGAAAAGCGTGAAGAAAGCTACTTTGATGGAATCATGAACGGTCTGGATGATCCTTATTCTGTTTATTATACAAAAGAGGAATATGAAGAAATGATGGAAGAGGATTCCGGAGAGTTTGAAGGGATCGGTGCTGTAGTATCCAAGGATGTTGAAAAAGGCTGGGTTTATGTGGTAAAGCCTATTGTCGGCAGTCCAGCAGAGGAGGCAGGTATTCTTCCAAATGATGTTATTGTTTCAGTTGATGATCTGGAGATAACATCTGACATGGAGCTTGATTATGTTGTTGACCACATAAGAGGCGAGAAGGGTTCAGAGGTTGTTCTTACTATATATAGAGAGGGTGAGGCAGATTATCTTGAAATCCCTATCAAGAGAGCTACTATTGAAACTGAAACAGTTACTTATGAAATGCTTGAGGATAAGGTTGGCTATATAAAGGTTGAGAACTTTATAGCCACAACCCCTAAGATATTTAAGGAAGCAGTTGATAGTCTTAAGGATCAGGGAGCCGAAGGCCTTGTTATAGATCTTAGAGATAACCCAGGTGGACTTCTTTCTGCTGTTATTGAAATGGTTGATTATGTTATTGATGATAATGCAACAGCTGAAGGTGCAGAAAAAGCAGGACTTCTTCTTCAGACTAAGGATAAGAATGATAATGTTATGGAGGAATATACATGCTCAGATGGACATAGTGTAAATCTTCCTATCAGTGTTCTTACAAATGGAAACTCTGCCAGCGCATCAGAAATCTTTGCCGGATGTCTTCAGGATTATGGCGTTGCCAAAACAGTTGGTACAACAACCTTTGGTAAGGGTATTGTTCAGTCTGTTATTAAGCTTGAAGATGGTTCAGCTATAAAGATTACCATAGCCCAGTACTTTATTCCTTCAGGAAATGCTGTTCATAAGGTTGGTGTTGAACCTGATATAGAGGTTGAGCTTGATGAAGAGCAAAAGAATAAGGTAACTATTGAACGTGAAGATGACAATCAGCTTCAGGAGGCTATTAAGGCTCTGGACTAAATGATTGTTAAGTCAGGTTCTGATTAGATTAAATTAAAATGCCTGCTAAACAGATAATTTTTATAAATTAGTTTGCTTAGTGGGCATTATTAGTTATATAATAGGTTTCTGTTTTATATGTATTGGATGACATATTATGGGTAATTAAAATCCTTTACTAGTATTTTTATTAAAGCTTTATAGGTTATATATTACATTTACCATTCCTAGTAATGTAATAATAAGACTTAATAAAAATTCTAGTAAATGATTAACAAGTAGTTTAGGAAAAGGAATTTAGTATGAATAGTAAAGTAGAAAGAGAACTCATTATAGTCCTTGACTTTGGCGGACAGTATAATCAGCTGATTGCCAGACGTGTAAGAGAGTGTAATGTTTATGCAGAGGTACATCCTTATACACTGCCTCTTGAAAAGCTCAAAGCCATGAACCCTAAGGGAATAATTTTTACAGGTGGCCCTAACAGTGTTTTTCTGGAAACATCACCATCCTATACAAAGGAGATTTTTGACCTGGGAGTTCCAGTTCTTGGAATATGCTACGGCGCTCAATTAATGGCACATCTCCTGGGAGGTAAGGTTTCAACTGCCCCTGTGAGTGAATATGGAAGTACTAAGACTAAGATCCCTGTTGAGAATCTTGGACTTGGAAGTATGGATAAGGATAGAAATATTATAAAGAACGAAAAAAGATCCAGAATTTTCGAGGGTCTGCCAGACACCTTTACCTCATGGATGAGCCATACAGACTATATAGCTCAGGTACCAGAAGGCTTTGTTGCCACTGCATTTACAGATAATTGTCCAGTTGCTGCAATGGAAAACTGGGAAAAGAATTTTTATGCAGTTCAGTTCCATCCAGAGGTAAATCATACAGAGTTTGGCCACAAGGTCATTAGAAATTTCGTTGAAAATGTATGCCAGTGCAAGGGTGACTGGAAAATGGACAGCTTTGTTGAAACCACAATCCAGGCTCTTAGAGAGAAAATAGGAAATGGTCGAGTACTCTGTGCTCTTTCCGGAGGCGTTGATTCTTCAGTAGCAGCAGTTCTTTTATCAAAGGCTGTTGGAAAGCAGCTTACCTGTGTATTCGTAGACCATGGACTTCTTCGTAAGGATGAGGGTGATGAGGTTGAATCAATCTTCGGACCTAAGGGTAATTATGAGCTTAACTTTATAAGGGTAAATGCACAGGATAGATTTTACCTTAAGCTTGCGGGAGAAACAGATCC
>JAILGP010000107.1 GCA_024696635.1 Eubacterium sp.
GGTTTTAACTTATATATTATATTTATAATGATTTAATTATCATTTCTATTATGATTGCTTTTAATAGCCTTAGCTTTAAGCATAAAAATTTTTACATATATTCAGGGGGGAATATCATGAATAAAATTAAATCAGAGATCAAAAAGAATGTCGTAGGCTTTCACCTGGGCGGAGGAATATTTTTACTACTTTTAGGACTTGTTATTGTATTTGCAAGTAACACCCACATATTTACGTATATTTTCAGTTCTAAACCGGATCTTTTTGCCTATGAAAGTTCAGAACTGAAACCCGGGAAATGGTATAAGTGCGACAACAATGTACTTTGGGGCTATTTTGCTTCCGATAACCATGGACGTTATTATGTTGCTAACACAAATGACGGTTACTATATAGGCTTCTACGTAGATAATAAATATAATGACATAGCTGATAAAATATCTGATCAGACCTATGCCTGTTATAATGGTGAGGCAGATTCCTTATCAGACCTATATATTTCTGGAACAGGTTACATAGAGGAAATGGAAGCGTCAGAGCAAAGATATTTTAAGTCCTTCTTTGAATATGATGATGAAAGCATAGATAATTATCAGGTACGATATCTTACCTTCCGTGTAACGAGCTTTGGAGAGCTACTCTTAGATGATCATGGCCATTCAGATACATTTTACATTATAATAGGCATCCTATGTATTGTAGGTGGTATATTTTTAATAATTAAATTATTTATAGGTGGATATATGAAGGACTTCAATAAGTCTATGGAAACCTATAATATTACAAATGAAATGTTGGATCAGGATATGGTATATGCCAGAAAATTTGGTCCTGCATATATTGGCTCTAATTATCTTGTCATGATTGGCCTAAAGAGCTATGTATTACCAATAACTTCTCTTATCTGGGCCTATGTTCTTCAGACCGATACTCAGCATAAGCTTTATGGCATAATTCCTACAGGAACCACCACCTCTTATTCTGTAGTTATGTGGGATAGAAATAGAAAAAAAATTGAGTTTAATATAAATAAAAAAGAAGAAGGTCATACCCTTCTGGAAGAATTGCAGGCCAGGGCCCCATATATTTTATATGGCTTCAGCAATGACCTGGCAAATGCAACTAACTCCGGCCAGTTTAATACTCTTATACAGGCTGTTGACCAGAGAAGAGCTGAGTACCAGCAGCAGGATTCTAGTATGGACTCTGGAGTAATTAATTATGATCAGGGTCAGCAGGATCCTAATCAATACTATCAGCAGGATCCTAATCAGTACCAGCAGGATCCTAATCAGTACCAGCAGGATCCTAATCAATATTATCAGCAGGATCCTAATCAGTACTATGATCAAGGTTCTTCTGGTAATTAACAGTTATAATACCCAGCCCAATAAATAAAAGGGCAATAAGATATTTTAATCCCAGGCCTTCTCCAAGAAGTATTGCCGACAGGATTACACCAAAAATAGGTGTCATAAAACCAAATATAGAAATCTTTGATACATCATTTGTTCTAAGCAGTATGCCCCATAATGTATAGGCTACGCTTGAAATAAGTGAAAGATATAAAAGAATCAGAACCGCCTTATAAGCCTGGCCATCAAAATATGCCGGACTAAGGGCGGTTTTACTTATGATTTTCTGTCCCCCAAACATACTGACTATTACCATTACAAGTCCACCCATCATAAACTGATAACCACTAAAAAGAACTGTATCATGTTCCTTGGAATATTTCTTTATAAGAACAGATGATACTCCATAGCAAAGGGCTGACATGGCAACTAATAAGTCACCAAGAAGATTTATATGATATTCTCCACCACTTAAATTAATAACCAGTACTCCAGTAAATCCAAGTGCACAGCCTAAGAGCTTCCTTCCTGTAAGCTTCTCCATCTTAAAAACAAGACTCGCCATGATAATAGCAAAAAAAGTGGTGAGGCTATCCACTACTGCCGTGTTAACCCCACTAGTATGAGCCAGTCCAAGATAGAAAAATATATATTGACCTATAGTCTGAAAAAGACTAAGGATAAATATATCCTTAATCTCCTTCAACCTTGGAAGTAAAAATTTTCTTTTTATAATACTACTAATTAAAATTACCAATACCCCTGCCAGAAAGAATCTGATACCTGCAAATGCAATTATTGTCCAGGTATCATTTCCTTCTATGTTCCACAGCTCATAGCCCAGCTTTATAGAGGGAATGGCACTTCCCCATAAAAGGCAGCAGATCAGAGCTCCAGCAAAGGTAAGAAGATTCTTCTTCATCTAACTTCACCACTTAAACAATATTTTTATAAATAATGGATATTATCAGCCCGCAAACATAGTTCCATCAAATACTTCTTCAAGTCCCTTACCATCTATAATATGAGGCCAGTCACTTCCATCTATATTTACTCTGGCTATTCTACCATCTTTCATCTTTAAATCAACATAATCTTTATTATTTGTCTTATAAGGACTAAATTCTGTACCCGATGGAATAGTTGACCTTTCAATCAGTGTCCCTTCTTCATCTACTATTTCAAGCTCCAGATCCATCTTAGATGTTAAAGTAATATCTGTATTTGAAACAAATGCTTCAGTTATAGGTACTATGGAACCATCATCTCCTATTTTGCATGGTCTGGTTCCCTGATAGGTTGATATAAGGTTCATCCTATCTTCAATAAAGAAATAATCAGGATTATAGAAATTGGGCACTGAATAATTATAATAATTGTCACCCACTTCATAGAAGCTTTCAGCTGGGCCAAATCCACCATCTACATCTTCAAGCTCTTTAATCTCTGATCCTGTCAGTTCAAATCCCTTTATATAATGATAATCATTATCAGACTGACAATCCATATAAATGTAAGTTTTTCCATCCTTCCTTACAATATAGGTTTCAGCATCATAATCATAATAATCCTTTTCAATAGTGACATCTCCTGCAGTAATGATGAATTTTGTGTAGGAATAATAATCATATTCCTCGTTATATTCCTGCTGGAATTCTACATCTATATATTCCAGAGACCCATCACCATTAAGGTCTAGCATAGACTGCTGAGAATTTATTACCCAGTCACTATCTTCCTTTCCATAGTCCTTTAAAAAGAGGTCCGGATAATCACTAAATTTAAGCCTTACCACCTGCTGCCCCTCTGCGAAGGATGCAATCTGATAAGGATTAAAATAAATCACAAGAGCCTCAGGTTCAACTGTCCAGGCAAGAGAGCTTTCATCATTAAAACATTCATTAAAAAGCTCCATATTATATTCTTCATTAAAAAGATCCGGATAATCACGACTCATAACTTCTCTGGCTGCCTCCCTGAGATCATCCAGATTACTTACCATATCTACAAGCTTAAGACTGTCGCCTGTATTGGCATCATATGTATAACCTGTGCAGCCATAATATGGATGAGCTCCTCCATAATAATTATTAAAACCAAGTCTTATACTAAGAAGCTGATCATCCAGTCTTTCAATATCTACATAATTTTCATCAAAAAGCTCTGTAAAATATTCAGGATCTGAGGTATTATCATATACTTCCTTGGCCATTTCTACCATTTCATCGAAAGAGTTTTCAACCTCCGCAGCATGACCCACCAAGAGATTTCCTGTAGCCTTATTAAAATCCTCCAAAGCCTTCTTTAAGCCTGGATAATAGGCCTCAGTATCTGAACTCAGATATAAGGATTCATTAGTACGAGTATAAAGTGGTTTATAAGTACCTTCTATGTTCTCGATTTGGGAATATTCTCTCTTACATATTATTGGACCAGATGCAGGTTTCTCTTCTGAAGACTGATCTTTATCCTGACTTTCTTCCTGTCCTTCTTCTGTGGTCTTATTATCTGATTCCTGTTCTACCTTACTATCAGACTCATCTATATCCTTATCAGACCCACCATCTGAATCATCCTGGTTATTGGAACCTTGGTCATCATTTTCTTCTTCAGTACTATCATTATCACCTTGATTACCATCCATTTCGATTCTTCCATAATCATCATTATCGTCGTCATCATTGGTATTACCAAAGCTGCATCCTGTACTACCCAATACCAAGGCCATAGAGATCATTATTCCAAGTAGTTTCTTTCCTATAAACTGCCTTCTCATATTCCTGCCCCCTTTTATCCCAATACTTTAACCTGAAACTATATCCTCCAGAACTTCCCTTGTAACCCGATATGGAACCTTATCCAGCCTTGCCTGATCTCTCAGTATCTCCTTAATAGATGTTTCTACTATAATTCCATAATCATTTTCACTAATTTTTCCTATATCACATACCTGTCCAAGAAAATATTTAAAATCCTCTAATGTATCAAAATCCATAGCTGTAAGAAGTTTTTTCCTTGTATCTTCATCAGCATATTTCATGAATCCCGGCTGGAATATTCCCGTTGCCGGACCATGCTTTATACCTGCCTGATAAGTAAGTCTGTAGCTTAGGGCATGAGGTAAGGATGTTCCTGTTACAGCTATAGCTTCACCTGCTATATTAGAAGCCCTGAGCATATCTGAAAGAATCTTTAAATCAGTTGCCTTATCTGCAGCAGCCCTGTCAGGATCAGCCTTCCTTCTTACGAAATCAGATACATTTCCAACATGCTCATCCTTAGTATAACCAACTCTTCTTTCTCCAAGTATTACCTGCTTTGATCGTCCCCATATCTTAAGTCCTTCCAGAACCTTTGCTCTGGTAACGGCAGTTGCATTATTATTAATATAGCTTTCTACCAAATGTGACATAGCATCTATTGCTGTATCCCTTAATACCTCATAAGGAGCATACATAAGATATCTTGGATCCATAAGTGCAAGTACTGGATATACCTTATGTGGCAGGCTCTTCTTGGTTTTCAGATCATGTCTCGTCAGAACTGATACTCCTGTAACCTCAGATCCTGTTCCACAGGTTGTTGGTATTTCTACAACCGGATAGGCAAGGGTATTTCCATTCTTATCACATTTATCATGGCTTGGTTTCTCATAAAGAAACATCTCACCCTTGTCGCTATTATATAGGAGTATTGCAACGGCTTTTGCGGCATCCATTGGCGAACCTCCACCGATTCCAATTACAAAATCTGCCCCCTTGCTTATACCTACATCCCTTGCTTCCATTACTGTTTCAACAGAAGGGTTTTCCTCAATTCTGTCATATATTACATATTCAGTGCCTGTATCCTGAAGCACCTTCTGAAGCTCCATAAGTGAACCATTTCTTTTAGCAGAATGACGCCCTGTGATTATAAGTGCACGACGTCCAAGTCTTGATATTAAATTGGCACTATGGAGAACTGCATATTCCTCGTTAACTACTTGTGTAAACATTATATTCAAATCCCCTTTGAAATAAAAATCTATACATTTATATCAACACCCATATGACTATATATTTGTCCACCCATATGCTTATATACAAGTTTATCCATATGATGATCTACTTGTTTATCAATATGATTACCTATATGTTTATCAATACATGATTATTAATATTCACCATATAAGCTTAGTCATAAAAGTCAAAATGTTCCACTTCACCTAATGTAGTAAACATTTTGACTTATAAGTTCGATATTATTATCTAATTTACTATAAATATATGTATATATACAAGAGTAAATATAATCTTTTTATAGTATTTTGACTAGTTCGGCAATTTTTTTAAGGATATGTTGTCATTGTTGTCAAAGTATACCTTTTTAAGTTGACCACCTCAATTTCATGTCTTACTATTTATTTGTGGAGGTGTCTGATATGAGCTTTGGAGAGTTACTAGACAAATATATTAAAGAAATCGGATGCAATGCTAAAGATTTATCCGATGCATCAGGTATCTCAGCTTCTGTCATCAGTCGTTACAGAACTGGAGAAAGATTGCCTGCTGCTGATAGTGAAATAGTAAAAAAACTTGCTGATGGAATTGCTTCCCTATCCAATACAGACAGGGACAGGATATATAATCAATTGATCGATTCCCTGACAGCAAAGTTAAGTATGGCAAAACAAGCTTTTTATAAAGTCGACTCTATAGTTGAATCCCTTGGCATTAAACAATCATGTATTGCCAAGGCTTTTAATTATGATGCTTCATTTATTTCAAGAGTCTTATCCGGTCAGAGATTTCCTTCCGATATAGAGGGCTTTCTTCATGATATTTCAGATTATATAGCTGGCTATGTTTTAGATGAAAACAAATTAGATATTGTTAAGGATACTATTGCTGCCTTCCCTGATGAGGAGGTTAATAAGATAACCTTAAGTACCATACTTTTTAATTGGTTTATCATGGATGAAACTCCTACCATCAGCTTTCTTAGCAAGATGGATAGCTTCAATATGAATG
This sequence comes from Eubacterium sp., assembly GCA_024696635.1. Taxonomy (GTDB): domain Bacteria; phylum Bacillota; class Clostridia; order Lachnospirales; family Lachnospiraceae; genus Eubacterium_Q. The sequence continues at coordinate 6,368 of JAILGP010000107.1, forward strand.
AGTTTCTAAGTTCCATGCACTTTGATGACATTACATTTCCAGTTTCCTATCAACCACCATTTTCCAGGGTCTATCAAGGTATAGAGGAAATGAAAATTGGTGAGCTGGATTTTGTAAATTCTACTGTCATGTCAAGATCTCTTGAGGATGTATATATTTATAGTGATATGTCCATGAATGACATGGCAGATAATAATTTTACGAAAAAATATATGGTTGGTCTGGCTCTTATGATCAAGAAAGGACTTCATATCCATATAATCCATACCCTTAATCGTCCTATTGATGAAATTTTTATAGGACTTCTGGCCTGGGTTCCTATTTATATGACGGGTCAGGTCACACCTTATTATTTTGATGATTTCAATGATAATATATTCACTCATCTGAATTATACTTCTGGAACAGTTGCCCTTTATGGAAGTGGTCTTACCGGACTCAGAGATCATGGAATGTATTATATTACCAGAAATAAGGATGAGCTTAAGTATTTCCGTAGAAGATCCATAGATATGATAAAAAAGGCTAAGCCTCTCATGGAAACCTATAAGGCAACAGATCAGGCTGTATTTCGTAAGAATATGGTTAAAACCTTTGAGGCATCCTCTACGATCAGTCATATACTGACTATGCCTCCGATTGGTACCATGTCAAAGGAGCTTCTAGGTAAAATGCTAGATAATTATTGTTCATCTCCTGACTATAAGGGTCCTAAAAAGGAAAGTCTCTTTGATGAGATTAGTGATGCCATTGATAGGGAAAGAAGATTTTTAGAAAAAACCAGCAACGAGTGTGTCATTATTAATAATTTCCATGAAATTCCTGAGAAGATTTTTAATGAGGCTCCCGTATATCTTTCTCTTGGTTTCAGCTTTATGGATTACAGCATTCCTTATACCTATGAACTTTATAAAGAACACGTTAGTCTTACTAAAAAATTTGCCAAGGATAATCATTATTATAAATTCACTTCCGCTGGTAAACAGGTATTTAAAAAGATTCATATAATTTTTGGAACCTATAAAAAGGATGATAAGGATTATGAAAGAATTATTACTTCCCAGGTTCCGGATGAGAATTATGACTGGGTACTTATATCAAAAAGTATCTCACCAAATATTCATTTCTTTATAGAGCATCCAGCTATTGTTAAGGCTTTATCAAGAATAAGTATTTAATATTATTATACTAGATATATATTGTGATTAACTCATACCTAATCATATTAAAAACCTGCTTTCTGATTTTTCAAAAAGCAGGTTTTTTCTTTACTCCTTAGCCATCCCCTCAAGTGGCTTTAATTTTACAGCCCAGCTTGTAGGGAAAAGACTTGCAAGAACTGCCACCACAAGAGACAAAATAATTGCAGCAGCTACAAGCCATATTGGTGTATTCATTATATAAGAACCTTCCGGCATTTCCATTAATTTCACAAGCTTACCATTAATTACTAAGCCCACAAGCATAGAAAGAATAACTCCAAGTACTCCTCCTACGAATCCCATAAATGCTGATTCAAATAAAAACATGAATCTTATATCATCACTATCCGCTCCCAGCATCTTGAGAAGTGATATCTCACGTATACGGTCATAGACAGCTGTCATCATGGTATTAATAATTCCTATTACAGCAACTAATGCAGCTATTGTTCCCACTGCAGCAAGTATCATCTGAATAGTACCTAAGGTTTTCTCTGTACTTTCCAGGGCTTCCTTATTATTACTAACCTGGTAGCCCATATCCTTAAGCACCTCAGATACCCTGTCCACATCCTCCAGATCCTTGACCCTTACTATAAGACGGTTATAAACCCAGGTAGGATATGATTTTCCATATTTATCAAGAGGCTGTCCCGGTATCTTATTATTGACAGCGGACCTTTTAAGGAAGATCTTAAGAGTGTCTATATCTGTATAAATATTGTAATCATATTCATTATCCGTTTCACCCACTATACTTAGCTTATAGGTTTTTTTATTATCCTCAGAACTTTCCTCTTCCTCTTCAGTTTCCTCTTCTTTATCCTTTTTTGCATCTCCTGCGGAAGCAGTTTCTATTACTTCTTCTTCCTCTTCCTCATTATCTTCCTCTGGTGACTCTGCAATACTTTCCTCAAGAGTAAAATCTATTTTCTGACCAGCAAGACTATTACTTCCCTCTGCTGATTCCATATAAACAGAATATGTTTTCTCATTAAAAAGTATATATCTGACCCCTTTTCCCACCATAAGTTCGGGCCTGGCACCATTACTATCAGGATAATCACCTGTTTCTATACTTAGAAGCTCCATATATTCGTGGGGGACTCCCACAATATAGGACCAGCCTATATAAGTTCTCAATTTTTCAGAACCAGAAACCTCCAGTACAGGATATACACCCTCTACCCCATCCAGTTCCTCTATTTTATTAATAAGCTTATCATTCAGCAGCCTGTCTCTTCTTGTAGTTTTGTTAGATTCCACATTTATTTCTCGAGTGCTGCCCATTCTTTCAACCATTTCTAGCATGGCTTTTTTTGCACTCAACCCGACTGTAAGCATTGTAACTAAGGACATAATTCCAATCATAATTCCCAGAATAGTAAGTACTGTCCTTAGCTTCCTTAGCTTAAGATTAGCAAAGCTGAGCTTAATCATAGTTCCCATATCCGGATTTTCTCCCTCTGATATTCAACCAAACTGATAAAGACTAAACCTGATACTTTTTAGTCAAAATCCCTCTCCAGCTTCTTTCTTTTACTAATTCTTCTGATTATAAGAATTATAATTACAAGCACAGCTAATCCAATAACGATTCCCAGCTTCTGAATATCTGTAAGCTGTTTTGTGGTATCTTCCTTAATCTGAATAATATCAGAATAATCCTGCTCCATAACATCTATAGTTCCAATAGACTCCTCAATAGTAAATTCATTACCATCCTGATCCTCATAAGTAATTACAAGAGTATTCTTATCCCCATCTTTCCTGGAAAGCTGTGTAGCCTTAGTGATAATATCAATACTTGCATTCTTACCTGCCTTAACATTTCCTATAAATGTATTGGCATCACCAATTACATCACCATTAACAGAAACACTCACCTTATATATATCTGATGCTCCCACATTATTTATAGTGGAAACTATCTCTACGTTATCACCCAGGTGAATCTCCTCATCAGCAATGTAGGTATCAGAAACCATAACATCTGTCTTAAGCCTTATAGGAACATATATATCCTCTTCGACCTTATAGCTCTTACTCCAGTCTTCATACTCAAGCTTAACCTTAAGCTTATAGGTCTTCTGCTTAAGATTTTTAAGGCTGTCAAAAGAAAAACTAAGCTCTGTCTCCTGTTCTCCCCTTATCTCGGCAACATAATCAGTACCCGTACTATTAGATGGGATAAATGAACCATCCTCCGAGTATACTGTACATTTAAGATTCATAATAGTATTCTTGGATGTATTCTTCAGTGTAAAGCTGACATCAAAACTATCTCCAGCATAGATTTCATCACTGCTAAGAGAATAGCTGGTCATCATTACTCTGGGAGTTAATGCTTCAACCTCTTTAACTGTAGATACATTCGTGCAGACTACGATAAACAATATAATTGCCATTGCTATTCTAATTATTCTATACTTCTTCATATTCATCCTGCCTTCCAAAACTACATAAATAATTATTTTAATATTTTTAATAAAATCTGAATTATTAATTATTCCCCAGACCTGGTAAGTTCTGTTGCCAGATTCATCTTCATCTGTTTAAAGAATAAAAGATTAGTAAAAATCATAATCATAAGCTCAATAACCACAGCTCCTATTACCAGTGGCCATAATATATATAAATGACCAAATAAATACATAAATGCTATTTTATACACATAATATAGGAATAAAAATCCCCCACCCAATCCTATGATAATAGTGAATGGCCATATAATAATTCCTTCCAGCATAACAGCCTTAGCAAGTCCTTTTTCTGTCATTCCAATAGCCCTAAGCTGGGCAAATTCTTTTCTCCTAAGATGTAAATTACTGATTGTTACTACCATGGAATTAAATATATTTACAAGAACTATTATAAGTATTATAAGCAAAATAATAACCATATATTTTATCATTGATGCAAAGCTTGCCAGCCCCATTATATAATATGAAGTATCTGTATCATATGTCTCTTCAGAATCTCCATAATTATAAGAAAATCTCTCAAGAAGATTCCAGTTTTCTTCTTTACTAATATCATTTGAGTAGATATTACTGATATGCATCATAAATCCTCTGTAATCATTTGAGGTAAGTCCTGTTATTTCATAAAAATTATCCAAAGGAACAACAAATGTTGCTTTGGTATAATCGGGAGAAAGATTAGGATCTCCATCCACAATTCCCTCAATCACATAGGTTTTAGTTTTACCTTCCTCAATAAGCTTCATTCTGGCAGCATTAACTATATAATTTTGTAGAATAATATTATTATTTACTGGAATATGACTCTCATAAGGATTTACCAATGGATTTCCATTTTCATTGGTCTTCTGAGCATTTTCCTTTTCCCATTCCTTACTTAGATTATCTATTTTATTATCATATTCCTCAGCCTTCTTTATTTCTTCAACTATCAGGTTATTTAATTCAAGAGGATCAACAACTTCAATCTGATCTCCAACCTTAAGTTCTGTAAATTGGAATTTTCTTTTCTCAGGTAAAAGAGTTTCTTCATCGTTATATTCATTAACATATAAATTCCCATAATTTACCAGAAGAAGGCCATTTTCAGAAAGGTCTGTTTTCCCCTCTATAAGTCTGTCATTATATCTGGCATAATCCTCTTCATCATATCCATATATATCTATATAAGACTGATTAAGAAGTTTTCCCTGATATACCCTGTCACTATTGAATTCCTTTTTTTTCTGATCAATAAAAGTACTTACATTATCATAGTCTATAAGACCCTTTCCCTGCTTCCAATAATCTTTAATGATCTTAGTTTCTTCTTCTTCATATTCCTGCTGAATATCCCAGGGATAGGTATTTTGGTCTAGATCAGGATTAGCCTCTCTAAAGCTTGCAACAGCCTCCTTATCCTTTAACCAGTTTTCCTTTGCCTCTTCATCCCAATAAGTATAATCGGAGAAAAAATAATAATCGACTGCATTTTCTAAATAGTCTTCACTGGCATTCTTACGAAATAATCTATCCTCACTGGTGTAAAGAACTGACTTGTATATAAATTTAGGATTATCTATTCCATTTATCTTACTAATCTTCTTTAACTCTTCAGCAGAATATAATCCGACCTTAGCCTCATCTCCTGATTTAAATCTATCAAGTGGTCCATCCAAAGCTTTCATATATTGCTGATAATAGCCACGAGTTAACATTTCTTTCTCTAGATAATTATATACGTTGTAAGACATATTTCCGATTACAACAACAGCAGCTAGTCCAAATGCCAGAGCAAGGCCTGATTTTATAGCTCTTCCCTTGTTTCGCATTACATTTTTATAAGCATAATCTCCTTCTATGCCAAAAATTATTCTCCAAAGACCACTTCTTCTTTTCTTTATCTTCTTGGTCTTGATTTTAAAATTTCCACGAATAGCTTCTGATGGACTTACACTAAGAACCTTCTTTACTCCGTCATTTATAGCAAAAAACATATCAAAGTAAAATTCCAGCATCACAAGTAAAATTGGTAATATATGCAATTTTATAGGATAACCATATGATAAACAATATGGGATACTTATAAGATAACCTAGTAGGATTCCACCTGCAATTCCACTAGTTTCCAGAATCATGGTTTCCCTGAATATTATAGATTTTACCTGCTTCTTAGTTGCACCAATACATCTTAAATTACCATAATCCTTTATTCTCTCCATAGCAGAAATCTGAATACCATTTCTAACTATACCAACTCCTATTATTGAAAAGATATAAGATGCGAAAATTATCAAAAGTATAGCAATATATCCCGCTCCATCACTATCCATAAAATATGTCCAGAGTATTTCTTCATTAAGCTCTGTCTCAACTCCATAGGTTTCCTGAATATATTTGTTATAGTAATTGAGCATAAGTATATTTTTAACTCTTATATGAAGAGCATTTGCATATACATGATAGGATCCTTCCTCCTGACCTTCATTATCTTCGCTAATTTCTTCATCACCTTCAGTATCAACTTCGATATAATTACTTGAAAACTCTTTGCCCAGATAAGCAGAACGAACAAAGGATTCATTTACAATATCCTGAATTATATCCTTATCATCAGTTAATACAAGGATTTCATAATCACCCTCAGCCCTGATATCTTCTCTTACTTTCTCAAGCCAGTTTGCCATACAATTTAAAATTGCAAAAATAACAGCAGCAACCAAGAGACATCCAAGAATAATAATATAGGACCTTTTTTTATTGGTTTTAAGATACCTGTTTCCAAGCTCCTTATAATTCTCCATTACTATCCTCCATGATCTTTCCATCCTTAATCTTGATTATTCTATCAGCTTCTTTAGCCAGATCCATGTTATGTGTAATAATAACCAGTGTCTGACCCATGTCATGTACTGACTTTGTAAGAAGGTCCATAACCTCCTGACCATTCTTAGAATCAAGGGCACCTGTAGGCTCATCAGCAAGTACAAGTGAAGGATTGTTGGCCAGAGCTCTTGCTATAGCTGTTCTCTGCTGCTGACCACCAGAAAGCTGGTTAGGCAAATGTCTTCTCCTTTCAGTAAGTCCCAGAAGTTCTATAATTCTATCTATATATTCCTTATCAGGCTTCTTATGATCCAGAAGCACCGGCATCATTATATTTTCTTCAACAGTAAGAACAGGAATCAGATGATAGGCCTGAAATATAAAACCTATCTTCCTTCTACGAAATATGCTGAGCTCATTGTCATTATATTTTGTGATTTCCTTTCCATCTATATAAACTGTTCCATCAGATGGATTATCTACGCCACCCATAATATTGAGAAGTGTGGACTTACCACTACCGGAAGCACCTACTACAGAAACCATACTTCCCTTCTCTATGGTAAGATTTATCCCCTGAAGAGCTATCACCTGATTCTCCTTCTCACCATAAATCTTTGTGACATTTTTCATCTCTACAATATTCATATGAGACTCCTTTCATCCTTATATAATTAATCTTTAAAATATACAATGATACTATATAAGTATAATTCCCTTATCTTACATTTATCTTACTTATACATATGAAAATAAAAAAACGAATCTTACAATATTGCAAGATTCGCCATTTACAAATTTTTATATGAAATTATATGTTTTTTTATATTCAGGAATATTAACTTTTATACCAGTTTTATAACTGAACTTTAAATGTACTTCCCATTCCGACCTGACTATTTACAGAAATCTTACCACCCATACCTTCAATAATGGATTTTGATAAGGATAGCCCTATTCCAACGCTGTTAGGATTTACTTCATTAGAAGCCCTATAAAACCTTTCAAAGATATGAAGCATGGTTTCCTCAGACATTCCAATTCCATGGTCCTCTATATAGATTCTGGTAAATACCATATTCTGTTCAACCTTAATCTCTATATCCTTCTTCTTATCAGAAAAATCCTTATTGCCTTCTTCTATGATAGAAGAATAATCCGATGCATTTTTAACTATATTGATAAGGGCCTCTATCAGCCACTCTGGATCTACATTTATATCAATATCCTCAGGACAATCTATAATAAGCTTCTGTCCCCTTGTATCAAGGAGATATCTGACTCCCCCTGCCACCTCATCCAAAATCAGAGAAAGATTTGATTTTCTTATGTCAAATGTAATGGCACCGGCTTCTATACGTGCTAATTTCAGCATGGATAATACCATCCATTCCATTCGACTTACCTGATTATCAGTCTCGGCAAGTATCTTTCTTCTCTCGCTTTCAGAATCTATTTTATCATTTATTAAAAGCTCCAGAAAAACCTTCATAGATGCAAGAGGTGTCTTAAGCTGGTGGGAAATATCTGACATAACATCCTTAAGATATTCCTTCTCATCCCGCTCCCTCTCATTTTTTTTCTGGAACATATATATCATTTTATCAAAATTATCATAAAGGAGTCCCAGGTCACCATCCTGAAAGGTGTGATCATTAGTGCTTATTTTTTCCTCCTTCATGAATTGTTCCATATTACTAGATATATCTTCTATTGCACCGTATGCCTTGGCCATATATTTTATGACTAATAAATACAATATTCCTGCCAGAAGAATTATGAAAATAACTACAAGGGCCAGAAATATTTTATATATTTTTGTCTGACCAACTCCCAGAAATGTAATTATCAATGATGTTATGATTATAAATATCCCTGTAATCAGCCAGTAATTAAATACAAACTTTTTTCTATCATAATTACTTTTCAAATCTGTAACCTATCCCCTTAACCGTTTTTATAAATAAAGCATCCTCTCCCAGCTTATCACGGAGCCGCTTCATATAAACGGATAATGTATTATCATCTACAAAAGAAGAATCTGAATCATAAAGTCTTTCCAGAAGCTGATTTCTTGTAAGTACTATTCCATAATTTTTTATAAGCTCTCTAAGAAGTCTCAGCTCTGCAGGAGTACATGATACTTCCTCCTCACCCTTATCAAATTTATAAAAAAGCCTGAAGCTCCTAGTACTAAATCTGTGATTTCCAAATATAAAATCTTCCTCTTCATTACTATTACCAAAGGCCTTCTTGGCTAGCCTCATAGCCTTTTCCTGCCTCCTTATAACAGCAGCAATTCTTGCCAAAAGCTCCTTAACCCTATAAGGCTTTGTTATATAATCATCAGCTCCAAGATCCAGTCCCCTGACTATATTAGCCTCGTCACCTACAGCAGTTGAAAATATAACAGGAATGCTTATTTCCTCCCTGCTTAATTCTTCCATAAATGAAAATCCATCTCCATCAGGAAGCATAACATCAAGAAGTATAATATCTATAGATTTTTCAGACTCATTTAAATTATCTAAATCATTAGACAAAGATGAATCCTTTTCTATTCCAAGAACCTCTCTTGCCATATGAAGATTTTTTGCAATTGTTACATCATAACCCTCAGCCTTAAGTGTATATTCTGTTCCCATGGCAAGAGCATAATCATCCTCTACCAAAAGTATCCTACTCATAACCCAAACCCCTTAAAAGGTACTAATACCATCTTACTTAATCTGGTGCAACGATGCTCCACAGCTTTTACAGTAGAAAGCATTGAAATTATTTATCTCTCCACATACTGGGCAGTGAATCTGTACTCCCCTCATGGAAGAAGGTGCCATATAAGCTGTATTCTGACCCTGATTACCATTTGGTACCTGTCCATCTGCTGACTGATTATTAAATGGTTGTCCCTGTTGATTCTGACCACCATCTATCTGTCCATTATTATAATAGCTACTATAATCCGGCTCATGATAAGTATTGGCACTTTGATTATAGTCTTCCTTAAAGTCAAGCCCCATGCCTTTATTCTGACCAACAACCTCTGGTTTATATTCCTGTTTTGTGGCAACCACCTGAGGCTCATACTTAGGCCTTGTTTCAGTAAAATATGGAGTTTTTTGATCTGGCTGGCCATATCCTTGTGCCATTCCCTGATCTGGCTGGCCATATCCCTGTGCCATTCCCTGATCTGCCTGTCTATATGGACTATAGGCTGAAGCAGGATTTGCCTGATAATTAACCTGATTATTTGGCCTATAAACTGAATTTGGATCCCCATATTGTGGCTGAACAAATTCCGAACTCTGAGATTGATTTGCCTGAGGATTTTGAACCAGTCCCTGATTAGACCCATATGCATAAGCACCATAAGCCGGGGCCTGATAACCACCGTATGATTGGTATGGATTAGCATTTACCCAGTACTGACGGAACTTAGGAGCCTCATACATTTTCTGATTTGTTTTCTTAGCCTTATGAATTCTTATTAATGTAAATACATCAGCAACTACAACAAATATGATAAATAATATAAAGAAGACTGTACTTTGAGTAAATAAACAGAAGTCATAAAAGGCGTGAAGTGAGCTGGCAACCATAAATCCAATAAAGAGATTTTTTCTACAGCCCGCTCTATCGCCATAGGACTTGGCATACTTTGCATTTCCATAATAATAACCCATGAAAATAGCACACATACCATGACATGGAATAGCTAAAATACCTCTCTGTATACCAAGAGTAAGTGCAGTTTCCTTATTTTCCATAAGAAGATACATAACATTTTCAATTGCTGCAAATCCCATGGAGCCAAAAAGACAATAAACGATTCCATCGAATTTATAATTAAAATGTCTATTTCTCCAGGTGAGTAAATATGCAGCCATGAATTTTACTCCCTCTTCTATAATGGCTACTCCAAAAAATGCAGTAACAGCATAATATATAAGAGTTGTTCCACCAAAGGTAATATTAATTACCTTCTCCGCTATAAATTCCAAGAGAATAGCCGGAATAGCGGAAAGGATTCCAAAACCAAAAATACCAAGAAGAAGCCCAATAGGCTCCTTCTCATGATTATCCTGTAAATAAATATATACCATCATTATTACTGCCGGCAAAACGGCAACTAATATTATCATCCATGGACTAGCTTCTATATTCAAATCCTTATTCTCCTTAAAACCTTAAACCTTGTAATTATCCTTCTATGGTAACTGGATATTCATAAGCTGATTTTTATTATTTCCTTTTTCTAGGCCTGTTTCTTTTTGAAGGTCTGTTATTTGAATCATTATTTGAATTATTACCTGAATTTTCATTACCTGAACTTTCATTACCTGGATTATTAGTATCTAAGTTATTAGCTTCTGTTTCATCACTTCCTGAATTATCCGAAGAACCTATGCTGGAATCAGATTTCTCCGGCTCTGCCAAAGAATCCACCAAAGCCTCTACAGAATTCTCTACTTCTGTATTATATGAATCATTATCTTTTTCATTTTCCTCTCCATTTTTCTTCTTCAATTCCTTACGACGTAGATAATCTTCTTTTATAAGCTGATAAACTGTAGCAGTAATTGGAACACCACAAAGCATTCCTGTTATACCGAAGATACTACCGCCAATGGTAATAGCCACAAGAACCCATAGACTGTCAAGATTTACATAGGAACCAACAACCTTAGGATATATAAACTTATTGTCAATCTGCTGAAGAATCAGAAGATATATTATAAAGAGTAATGCCTTAATTGGAGAAACTGTAAATATAATAAATGCCGCAACAGCCGCTCCAAGAAATGCACCAACAATAGGTATAAGTGCGGTAAATGCAATGACAACCCCTGTTAATGCTGGATAAGGGAATCTGAGTATCCACATTCCAACACCACAAAGAGTTCCAAGAATTACAGCATCCAGCACCTGTGCAACAATATAATTATGGAAGTTTTCATTGAGAATGTCAGCTATTCTAAGAAGACCTTCTCCCTTATAAACATATACTCTGATAAGCTCAGAAAACTGCCTTTTAAGTCTTTCCTTATCAAATAGAATATACATAGAAAAAACAAATCCTATAAGTGTCTGTACTATTCCATTTATAATACTTGTTACAGATGATGCAATAGTTGTAAATGCACCACTTGCACCATTTAAGAGAAATCCTCCAACCTTTTCTATTATTCCACCAATATCTGAACCAGAAGGCATCATTTCCAATAACTGTTCCGCATACTTACCAAAAAGTTCATTATTCTTCAGATCTTGTAAATATTCTATTACCTTATCCTGTGCATTTGTAAGTACAGATATAAGACTCTTAACAAATTCAGGACCAACAACAACTACAATCATAACAATTATGGCTATGATAACCACAAATGCCAAAGTCATACATAAAAGTCTGCGCAGCTTTGTTGTCCTTCTTTTCTTTTTGTCTAATTTGTAAGCAAGATTTTCAAAAGACGTCATAAGAATATTTACTATATACGCAATAATAACGCCTATTATCAAAGACATAGCGGCTTTAAGACATATCTCTCCCAAACCCATCAGATTGTCCCAGTAATGTATAAATAAAAAGATTACAAGTACCACAAATATTAAGGGCACATATCTTTTTACCTTTTTTTTAAATTCTTCCATAAAATAATTACCCCTTCACATAAAATGAAACATAGCAAATTATATTTTTGCATAATGAATCTCTTAGAATATACCACAAAATTACTATTACTGTAAATAAATGGCCTATACTTACTTTTTATTTCTTTTCTCTTTC
>JAILGP010000149.1 GCA_024696635.1 Eubacterium sp.
AAAGAAAAATTTACAGTTTGTTAACAATCAAATTCTTGTATAAAGCTAAATCATTTAATATAATATTTTTAGTTTACAAATTATTTACAGGAGAAACAGATTTAATGGGTAACTGTAATAAACTAGTGGCTCTATGTACCTCTCGTATTTATGAGCCTCAGATTCATGGATATATTGAAAGATTAAATGAGAGGCTCCGTAAAGAGGATTACTCTCTTCTTGTTTTTGCAATTAATTCCGATATTTATTGGGAGGAAGATCGACTTGCCACAGAAAAATATATCTATGATTTAATTCCTTATAAATATCTTAGTGCTGTGATCATTATGGATGAAAAAATCAAAAGTCATAAGATTGCAAAAAAAATTATTTCTAAATCTTCTGAATATAAGCTTCCTGTTATTGTTGCTGATGGTAAGTATGAAAATGCCTCCTGCATTACATTTGATTATGAAAAAGGCTTTGAAAAGGTAGTTCGTCACGTAATAGAGGACCATAATGTAAGAAAACCTCATATGATAGCAGGCCAGCCTGATAATGAATTTTCAAATCGTCGTATTGAGGTATTTAAGCAGGTTTTAAAGGAGAATTCTATAGAATATGATGATTCTATGCTTAGCTATGGGTATTTCTGGTCTGACCCCTGCCGTATAGCTATGAAGGAATTATTAAAAAGGGATACTTTACCTGAAGCTATCATATGTGCAAATGATAATATGGCAATAACTGTTTGCGAAATGCTTAAAGCTGCAGGTTATGATGTTCCTCAGGATGTTATTGTAACAGGTTTTGATGGATATGATGAAATATTCTTTACAAGTCCTAAGATAACATCAGCATCATGCGATATCATTTTACTAGCAGATGCTACTGCTGATTCATTAGAATATGTAATTAAAGATAAAAAGAACCGTAATACCAGTATAGTTCCTGTTTTTATTCCAAATGAATCCTGCGGTTGCCCAAGTTTTCAATATCATCCAAAGATCCTTAATGACTGGTTTAAGGAAAGCTTTTCTCGTAATAATGATGATAACCGTGTTATTCAGCATATTACGTCATCTATGCAGACAAGTAATAATCCCGGACAAATGGTATCTTATCTTGAATCCTATAAAACCGAGAACTGTCTTGTAGCCATTGATAGAAAATGTCTTGATAATGAATATAATTATTTTACAAGAAATGATATAGATGGAGAAACAAAGGAATTTGTTATTATTTATGATACGGATCATGCTGCAGATTATAAGGAAGATACATTTAAGCTTCCCGAGTCTAAGGATGATTATTGTGAGAATGTGCTTACTCCATTACTCTATGACCGTATAATTCAGCTTACAAAGGATGGATATCCTCTGCTTTTTAATGCACTTTATTATATGGAAAAACCCTTTGGTTTCATTTGTTATTATTTTAGAGATTATTATATATCTAATTATACATATACTATGCTTATTACTAATTCCCTTAGTACAGCAATAGGTGGTTTCATCAATCTTCAGTATCAGACTACACTTTTAAATAAGATGGATGAAATGTATATGCATGATCCTCTGACAGGTTTATATAACAGAATAGGTTTTCAAAGTAATTTCCACCATATTATTAAGCACAGGAAGTATTATAATCAGAAAATTACTGTTATAATGTCTGACCTGGATGACCTTAAATATATAAATGATAATTTTGGACATGCGGAAGGAGACGTGGCTATACAAACTACTGCTAAGGCCTTGATGCATGCAACAAGTAAAAATAGCCTTTCTGTAAGATTTGGTGGTGATGAGCTATTTTCAGTAATTTTCGAGGAATGTGATCCTGATAATATAATAAGTAAAATTAATGCTTATCTTGAAGAATATAATAGAAACATGGATAAACCTTATCAGGTTAATACAAGCTGTGGTTATATCAGTCAAATATTAGATGAAAACTTTGATATTACGCAGGCCGTAAGAAAGGCTGATGAAATGATGTATGCAATAAAAAAATCCAGACGAGCAAAATAAAAATTTACCAAAAGGGACAGACCCCTTTGGTAAATTATTTTAGTCTTGATATGAGTTTGGTAAAATACTCAGGCAGTTGACCTCTGAATTCCATATATTCTCCACTTCTAGGATGTATAAATCCAAGGGTTCCGGCATGAAGCACCTGACCACTAAGATTATATGGACAGGTTTTAGGTCCATAAACAGGGTCTCCTAAAAGGGGATGATTTATGGATGTAAGATGAACTCTTATCTGATGTGTTCTGCCTGTTTCAAGCTTACACTTTACATATGCCATATTATCCTTAAGATTATTTTGTAGATATATATGTGTTACTGCTCTTCTGCCATCTGGATCTATGGCCATTTTCTTACGATCATTTTTAGCACGGGCAATTGGCTTTGATACCATTTGGGTATAAACCTTGGGAACTATCTCCCTTTCTTCCTTATTCATGATAATAGATAAAATATCATCATCTGCTAATTCCATTTTACTAATATCAAAATGATTATAAACAATAGCGCTATATACACGGTTTATAGTGTGTTCAGCAAATTGTATTGCCAGACTCTGATGGGCAAGATTCGTTTTACAAACAAGAAGAAGTCCACTTGTATCCTTATCGATACGGTGAACAATACCAGGTCTTTCAACACCATTTATAGATGATAGAGAATCACCACAATGATACATAAGTGCATTTACAAGAGTCCCTGAATAATTACCGGGAGCGGGATGAACCACCATTCCCTGAGGCTTATTGATTATTATAAGATCTTCATCTTCATAAACTATATCCAGGGGAATATTCTCAGCCTCAATAGTAAGCTTTTCGGGCTCAGGCATGGTGATTTCAAGGCTGTCTCCCTCAGAAAGGATATAGGAAGCCTTGAGTTTCTTTTGTAAATTTCCCTTTAGAGAATTTAATACCTTTACACAGTCCCCATCAATAAGCTTTTTAACATAGGAGCGGGATACCTCTTCCAATTCCTCAGATATGTATTTATCAAGTCTTTCTCCATAATCACTAGAATCAGGAGTTAGCTTTATTATTTGTTCAGACATCCCAACCTCACAATATACTTAATATTTTGATTATAATAAAATGTTATTTTATGAGAAAAATCACTAATATTATAATCTGCTTATTTCATAAATATATAATCTACTTATCTTAAACTAATCATAAATTAAAACTTAGAAGTTACTTCCATTCCAGCCCCAGTCAGTAGTACTGCGATATTCTACATATACATTATTTCCAGGTATTCCAAGTTCTTCCTCTAGTATCTGGCAGATTTTTGCTGTCATATCATCAGCTCTTGAAGAATTAGAACCACCAAAAACGTCTACTGAAACATAAGCACCCTTTTCAAGCTTTTTACCTCCAAGATAAAGAGTATATTCATCATCAAAACCTACCATTACATAGGTTTCCGGTTTACCAATAATTGAAGCTGCTGCACCAAGCTTAGCCTTGATGCTTTCCTTCTTATCATCGCTTACTTTTACTGTAATTTTTGAATCAATAAATGGCATTATCTTAGTCCTCCTTTATAATATGAACATCTAATTGGTTAAATGGTATTACTATACCCTCTTTTCTATATTCATTAAGAAGCTTTTCATTAATACTTCGCTTTACTGCAAGATAGCTTGACACAGGTACCATCATAAATGCACCAAGACTGATTCCACTATCTCCAAATTCATCAATAAAAATAGATTTTGTATTTTGATCAACCATTTCCTCATTTGAAATCACATCAGAAAAAATCTGCTTAGCCTTATCAATATCATTATCATAGGCTACATCTATCTTAACCACAAGAGCACGCTTGTTATTACCGCTTCTGTTAGTTACTGCATTATTTGTGAGCTGTGAATTTGGAATCTTTATTACTTCATTTGCAATAGTTCTTATGGTGGTATAGTACATTTCTATTGCTTCTACCATTCCTTCAACATTCGAAGAAGGAACAACTATATAATCTCCTATCTTGAAAGGTCTCATCATAAGAAGGAGAACTCCTCCTGCAAAGTTTGAAAGCGCCCCCTGCATGGCAAGAGATACACCAACACCTGCTGATGCTACAAGAGCAGCTATTGAAGCAGCCTCCACAAGATGCAGTTTAGTGATAATGGTAACAAATGTAAAAATTAGAATTACATACTTAACAAGATTAAGAACAAAATGAGTCACCATTTTATCGAGACCCCTTTTATCCATTCTTGTCTGTATAAGATTAATAAGGCGCTTTAGAATAGCTTTCACAATAAAAAAAGCAATTATTGCTATAATTATCTTTATTATATAATCAAAACCTATGCTTCCTTTATTCCTGATCCAGTTCTTAACATCATCCAGAGTTAATAATGTGACAGCTGATGTATTAGAGCTTGTTAGAAATAAGGTTTGTAACATATTAACAGGCATATAAATCTCCTTGAATAAAAACTAAAACCTGGAAATAACATTTTTCACATAATCCCAGGTTCTGGCAAGACTAGAAATACTTAACCTTTCCTTAGGAGTATGAATATCAAATATATCAGGACCAAAGGATACTGCATCCAGACCCTTTAAAGCATCTGAGAAAATGCCACATTCAAGGCCAGCATGAACAGCTTCAACAATCATGTCCTTATTATACATTTCCTTATAGGTACTTACCATGATATCTCTTACAGTGGAATCCTTAACATATTCCCAGGCTGGATAATCTCCCTCTATTTCCACATATCCACCAAGGGATTTTGAAATCATTGTAAGCTGATCAATCAGTGCTTGTTTATCACTGTTAACACTACTTCTAACGCTATATGAAATCACGATTTCATTTTCATAAGTATTCATAATTCCAAAATTAAGAGAAGTTTCAACCAGGCCTTCAATATCCTTACTGTAAGCTATAACTCCATAAGGCATATTGGCATATGCCATGATAAATG
Organism: Eubacterium sp.; assembly: GCA_024696635.1. GTDB lineage: Bacteria > Bacillota > Clostridia > Lachnospirales > Lachnospiraceae > Eubacterium_Q. Next base: position 4,951 of record JAILGP010000149.1, read on the forward strand.
CCACGTTCTGTCCTTCATCAAGTGGATAAAGCGATTTATCTTCAGATTCTCTAATTGTGACATTTATATCAGGATCTGTATCTACATATTTTTCCATCTCAAGCTTCATAAATTCATCAAGTGCATTCTTTACAGCATCACCATTCATAGCAATGATTTCAGCCTGAGATTTAACAGGAATTGCATTGTCCTTAAGACCACCCTTAAGACTAATAAGCCTCACACTGTCATCTTCCATAAGTATGGCCTGAAGAATTTTACCAAGAAGTATATCTGCGTTGGCTCTTCCCTTATCAATTTCTATACCTGAATGACCACCCACAAGGCCAGATACTTCAATATGATATCTTTGACCTCGTGCTCCTCTTCTGAGTATTGGGATGTGAATAGTTACTGTTGCTCCTCCAGCGCAGGAAACTAGAAGATGTCCTTCCTCTTCGGAATCAATATTTAATAGTTTTCTACCCTTTAGAAGTGATTTATCAAGCCCTGTAGCTCCAAGCATACCAATTTCTTCGTCGACGGTAAAAAGACATTCAAGATTTGGATGCTTAATATCCTTACTATCAAGAATTGCCAGCATCATGGCAACTGCAACTCCATCATCTCCACCTAAAGTTGTTCCTTCGGCTTTGATCATATCGCCATCTACCATTAATCTGAGTGGTTCATAATCAAAATCAATATCACAGTCCTCTTCTTTTTCACAAACCATATCCATATGGCCCTGAAGAATTATTGTATCATTTGAACCATTATTTGAAGCCTTATAGATAATTACATTATTATATTCATCCTGTACATATTCTAAATGATGTATTTCAGCAAACTTGGCTATGTAATCACTGATAAGCTTAGTATTCCTTGATCCATGAGGAATATTGCAAATTTCTTCGAAATAATATAAAACTTCTTGTGGCTGTAAATTATCAAGCACTGGCATAATATGCCTCCTATAGTTAATAAATAATTTTATAATTTTGAAATATAAAGCCATGCATTAATCAAAGCCATATTTTTTAAGGTCTTCTTCAAGCTTTTTAATATAATCAAAATTCCTATTGGCACTCTTTGATAAAGTGTCATAATGTCTTTCAAACTGTATATTCTTCTTTGCCTGTTGGAAATCCATTTCTGCAAGAGCACTTTCTACAGCTATATAAGATTGGTCCTTTTCAAAAAGAGTCTTAATAAAGCGTTTTCCATCCAGTTCACCCAGCATTTTCTTGAATCTAATATCTTCTCTATCAAAATTCATAGTACCATTTAATAAAGAACCCAGATCCTTGCTAGGAAGAATATCTATTATTTCAGCATCTGCATATTGTTCTCTATTTTTTATTCCAGAAGTCTGGGTAAGTTCAATAACAATAAATTTTCTTATTCCCATATCATAAAGTGGTTTAATAGGAACGTTATCCTTAACTCCACCATCTACATAAAGATTTCCATTAAGTCTTACGGGACTATAAACAACAGGAAGAGCTGTTGTAGCCAGAATTGCACTTTTAATATATGCAGGTGACTGATTATTGAGCTTCATATATTCGACACTAAAATTTCTATATGTTTCTTCTGTAGAACCAGAAGTAATAAGTCTAAGCTCAGATTCACTGATTTGCTCATAGGTAACAAAACCAGGAGGACACTTAGCACATGTTACATAAACAGGCATGCATTTACTATCATTAATATTTTCTTCAGATTTTTTTATTAATTCATCAATAGATTCAGTTAAATGAAAATCAGAGGTCTGATCAGAAACTTCTGTGAACTGATTATCTGTATCATTAGAAACTTCTGTGAACTGATTATCTGTATTATCATTATTTTCGTTTATTTCAATTTCTTTATTTTCTGTATTATCATCAGAACTTAAAATATTAATGATTCCAGATTTATCATCAGCTTTAATATCAAGAGCGATTGATTCAGAAGGCCTTCTTTTACTCGAATCAATATCCAGATATATAGCATCCTTAATAAAAGGCTGATCTGGAATTGAATTAAGAGTAATAGCACTTCTTCTTAATGCTTCATCAATATAATCATCATCAGATTCTATTATCTGAATATCATTCGTATCAGCTGATTGATTGCTCATAATTTTATTATCTGTAGCTAAAGATTTTTTTAGCTCAGAATTAGAATCAGATTCTTTAAAATCATTAATATCAGACTCTTTGAAATTATCAGTAGCAGATACTTCTGTTTCATCAGCAACTTCTCTAAAATCAAGCATAGGATCAGATGTATTCTTTTCAATAGAGTCGGTCTTATTATTCACAGAACTACCAAAAAGATTATAATCCAGATACTTATCTATAAGCTTTTCCGTAGCCTTTCTAGAAAAATGACTATCTCCAACCTTAAGTGAATAGGGATCGGTATCAAAGAATACACTATAATCAATTTCGTTCCAGACCTTTTCCATCTGTTCTATAGCATGTTTTGGGCCTTCTTCTGCTACCCCATCAGCAAAAAGACAGGCGTTAACACTTCCTATAGAAGCACCTGAAACAGCAACAACGTCATCCAGATAGCCGGCTTCTGCAAGTGACTTGAGAATGCCAACCTGGTATATACCCTTGCCTCCTCCACCGGCAAGAATAAGGCCAGTACCTTCCATATAAAAGCCCCCTCTCAAAGTAACTATTTTTCAAGATACTTTTTGTTCTTAATAAAATCAATAATATCAAAACTTGTTTCTGTATCTGAAAGGAAAACGGTACCCACATCCTGTCCCTGCATAAGTCTATGGATAATTTCCATATCAGAGGATTCAATTATAACTGTATCAGCACCTGAGTGCGTGGCAATCTGAGCTGCAGCAATCTTGGTATACATGCCTCCAGTTCCATATCTTGTAACTGTACCCTTTGCCATATCCTTAAGAGAATCATCGATTTTTTCTATAACAGAAATTCTCTTTGCCTTTGGATTCTTCCTGGGATCGTCAGTATAGAAACCATCTATATCAGTAAGAAGAACAAGAAGATCAGCTCCGATAAGATGAGAAACAATTGCAGATAATGTATCATTATCACCAAATTCAATTTCTTCAGTTGCAACGGTATCATTTTCATTTACAATAGGAATAATATCAAGATCAAGCAGCTGCTTCAGAGTATTCTGAGCATTCTTTCTTCTTTCATCAGAGGTTATAACATCAAATGTAAGAAGTACCTGGGCAGCCTTATGGTTATATTCCATAAAAAGCTTCTGATAAAGCATCATAAGTTCACCCTGTCCAAGTGCAGCACAGGCCTGAATCATAGAAAGTACCTCTGGACGCTTAGCAAGACCAAGAATTTTTCTTCCCACAGATATAGCACCAGATGAAACAAGAACCACATCCTTACCCTGATTCTTGATATCACTGATAATCCTTATCATTTTCTCAACCTTAACAAGATCAAGTTCACCTGTTTCAATATGTACAAGAGATGATGAACCCACCTTAATTACAATTCGTTTTTTATCCTTTAATTGTTCTCTGAAATCCATTTAATAAATCCTCTGTTTAATATAATTTTCCTCTATTTTTATAATTATAAATTAAATATCTGATTTAATATATATGCATTATATTAAATCTAAATTAATTTTGAATATTAAATATTAATAATACTTATAAATATTTGGCTGTTTCAAAGGCCTTAAAGCTTTCTATAAGGTCATTTACCAAATATTCAGAAGCCTTGTGGGCACATTTTATTCCATCAGCAGCAGCAGATGTGATACCACCAGCATAGCCTGCACCTTCACCAATAGGAAATATACCAGGGAAATGTAATGCATTCATATCTTCCTCTCTGTCAATCCTCACCGGTGAAGAAGTACGGGATTCAACAGCCGTCAATATTGTATCATCATTATCAAAGCCATTAATCCTGCTTCCAAAGTAGCTGAAAGCCTCGAGAATGGATTCTATAATATAATCAGGAAAAACCTTCCTTAAATCACCAAACTTGAAATTACCCTTTATCTGGGGACTTATAGACCCAAAACCAGTAGAAAGTCTATTGTTCCTTATATCACCATATAACTGTAAGGGAATAGAACCTTTACCTTCAATATATGCCTTTTTCTCTATACTACGCTGAAAATCAAGACCGCCAATAATATCAACTTTGTCGTATACCTTATCATCAATATTTTTATTATCTGATGTTATCCAATCACTTGGATTAATATTTACCACAATTGCTGAATTAGCATTTTGTCCATCTCTTCCACTATAGCTCATACCATTTACTACGACAGAATCGCCTTCAGTAGAGGAATTAACTACATAGCCCCCAGGGCACATGCAGAAGGAAAAAACACTCCTCTCATATAATTCATTAGTTTGGTCTTTAGTATGATAAACCAGTTTATAATCAGCTGGCGGAAGTTCTTTATATTTTTCCTTATAATCCTTACCATACATGGCTTCATTAATTGTTTCCTGAAGGTGCTCTACTCTAACCCCCATGGCAAAGGGCTTGGGAGACATCTGGAAATTACGATTAAGAAGCATCTCATATGTATCTCTGGCACTATGTCCAATAGCTAAGATAAGAGTATGAGTTGATATTGAATATATCGATCCATCTGCTTTTCTTACGGATAAATCATAAATAGGAAGCTCCGATTCATAGCCAAATGTATTAATAGCAAGCTCAGAAATCTCAGATATTTCATATTTAACATCAATTAATGTATTTTGAAACCTGACCTGACCACCATATTTTTCAATAGCAAGTCTCATATTTTTAAGAATCTTCCTTAGAACATCTGTACCGATATGAGGTTTAGCCTTATAAAGAATTTCCTTGGGACCACCATATTCAACAAAGGTTTTAAGAACCTCATTAAAATAGCCCCCCTTATCCTTATTTCCAGTATTAAGCTTTCCATCGGAAAATGTACCGGCACCTCCTTCACCAAAACAAACATTGGAATCAGGATCAAGTATGCCCTCCTGCCAGAATCTTTCTATATCAGCTTCTCTTTCTTCAACAGGCTTACCTCTTTCCAATACAATAGGTTTAAAGCCAGCCTTAGCAAGTTTTATAGCAGCAAAGTAACCAGCTGGACCGGAACCTACTATCACAGGTTTATACTCTTGCCCGTCCTCTAAAAACTGTCTGACCTCCATATTTAAGATATGTGGAAATTCATATTTAAGAGGATTGGTTAACATAATATTTTTATTGTGAAGTAGTTCCACAAATTTTGCCTGATCAAGCTTTGATGACTTATTATTAAAGCAAAGCCAAACTCCGACATTTAAAAGATAAAAGATATTATCATGTTTTCTGCTATCCAGAGATTCCTTTAATATCTCATATTTTTCAAGACTTACACCTTTTTTCTTAAAAGAATCCAATTTAAGCTCCCTGTATATAGCATTTAAGATATCCTTTTCTTTATATCCAGGCTTAAGTTTTATATTTTTGATAGAAATCATATATTCTTTACTACCTCACAGATGTTCCTGCCAGATACCCGGTAACAAATGCATAAGTAAGGTTATATCCTCCACATTTACCAATTACATCTGTCACTTCCCCAGTTGCAAAAAGCCTCTTTCCAAGACATTTATCTGAAGAAATATGCATAGTTGATGGATCAATAACGTTGGTTATTATTCCTCCTATGCTGGCCTGGGAATTGTCAAATTTAGCCTTGGCCCTTATTCCAAGCTTCCATTCAGTCATCTGCTGGTATATACCTCTTATACCAGTTTCTGTAACATCCCTGAGTACAAGCTTCATATCCGAACCATAGAAAAGCCTTATCATATAAGAACCGAGCTTATCATTAACATAACCATTTAGAAAAGCATCCAGTCTTTTTCCAGGGTACTGTCTCTTAACCCTATTGAAATGCTCGACCATATCTTCCTCAGCAAGCTTTGGAAGAAGATTTATTATAATATCAAGTCCGGGCTTCATATAATACGAAAGATTAAATGTAACTATTCCGCTAATTCCTTCTTCTGTAAGCTGAAGCTCTCCTACCTCGCTATATTTTCCTATAGATAACCTGGCTCTTGTTCTTACACCAGCAAGCTCTGAAATATCTTCATTGACCATTACTGGACAAAGACCACTCTGAAAATCACGTACAGGAAGTTTAAGAGATTCAAGAAGTCCATCCATAATATTACTATCTACAGCTCCAAGCTTTGGTTGAGAAAGACCACCACTTGCTAAAATAATATTACGGGCATATATACTATATTCCCCTTCTTCATTCTCAATATTTATTCTGTAAATTTCAAGGTCGTCTGGAATTTTAGAATCCTTCATATCAAAGCTATCCATAAAATCAGACATATTAATAAGATCAACACTTGTTGCAAGAAATTTAGGAAAGAATCCAACTCCCATATAATTTGCAGCGTCAAGTAATGTCCATACTACAGAAGAAGCCTGGAAAGAAGCAGGATAAATATAACCATCCCTGCTTACTGTCCTGAGACCAAGATCGTCAAAATAATTAGTAACAAATGTACGCTGTCTATGATTAGTCTTTTTATAAATAGCATCATAAACCTGGTCGACGAATTCATTTCCATAATAGGAATCCTCCTCCCAGGTATCATTTGTAAGATTACAACGTCCATTTCCAGTAGCATAAAGCTTCATTCCCGGCTTTTTATTTTTATCCACAACTACCGAAGAAAGCCCCCGGCGGGAGCTTTCAATCGCGGCCACAAGTCCTGATGCACCTGCGCCAATTATACAAACATCATATACAGTATTTAACATAGGCTTACCTGTTTTATTCTATAATGATACCATCCTTATTGTCATCCTGGAAAAGTGTGATCCAGGTTTTACCAGGGTTAATCTTAAGCTTTTCGCCATCTTCAGTATAATATGTTGTTACGCCATAATCTGAGCAGTTTCCACTTCTCATAGATCCATCAAGCATACCATTAGTAGTTGTAAAATCAACCATATTATACTTAACCTGCTTCTTCCACTTGATAGGAATAATCTTACCATCTGAAGCATACCAGCCTTCACCTTCACCTACCAGATTGATATCTATACAACCAACCTGGTCGCCAGATATAAGCTGGTGAGGAGCAAACTGAATAATAACATTCTTAAATGCAAGCTGATTACCTGTAAGCTCATCAATCTGTTCTGCACCATACTGGAATCTCTTATAGAGTCCTGTGGATTCATCATATTCAAACCAAGGTTTTCTTCCATCATGGAAAGCAGTAGTTATCTTCTTGGCATCCTGTCCACCCTCTGGAACCTTATCCTTAACATTGAAGTTGAACATTTTTTTATAACTATCGCTCTTGTTTTTATCAAAGCCATCATTTTCAATAGCATTTGCTATATTCTGACCAGATGTATAACCTGTATGTTCAAGAGCCTTTCCTGGACGAGATACACGGAATCCCTGTGAACCATCCTTACCATTAAGATCTATATCATCAAGATCTTCTATTACTTCGAAGTCATGACCTGCATAAATTGAGTGACCCCAATGTACGAAAAATGCATCATACTCAAGTGCTTTTCTATCAAAATAATGTCTGGCACTTCTTACAGGTCCTATTCTTTCTATATCTTCATAGTTACCCTGATATATTGCCAAAAGTCTTGTGATTCCACCTTCTTCAAGCATTTCATATATTACATCTGCTCTCTCAACACCTGACTGTGGCATAGCTTCACTGATATTATTAACCATGATTCCAAAATATCTTTTATCAGCAAGCTCTTCATCAATCCATTCACCTGTCAGGTCGCTCATTACCATACCGTCCTTCATCATAAGGACCTCTGTTGCGTCTCCATTAAGTGATGAACTTGGACTGATTTCAACGGAATATGATTCTGCAACCATATCTGTGATTGAAGTGGTATCAATTGCTTCGCCAGCTTCATCCTTCTTACCACATCCGGCCAGACCTCCAAGAATAAACATTCCTGAAAGTACAAGCGCAAGCATCTTCTTACTCATAATCTCTACTATATCCTTTCATATCAAGAATTTGTCTTTGCATTTTCTCCATCTGAAGTCTTTCCTCCTCATCAATATGATCAAAACCCATTAGATGAAGCATGCTATGTGCCGTGAGAAATGCAATCTCACGTTTTTCGCTATGGCCATATTCCTTAGCCTGAGATCTTACCTTATCAATAGATATAACTATATCACCAAGAAGAAGTTCTCCTGTTTCAGGATCAAAATAATCCTGAGGATATTTTTCTACATAAGAAAGATCATTAGGAACCTCAAAATCCAGCATAGGAAATGACAGAACATCAGTTGGACTATCTATCTTTCTTTCCGACAGATTAATCTCATGTATACCATCATTATCGGTAATTGTTACAGAAAGCTCACACTCATAGGGACATTTAAGGAAATCAAGTGAAGCATTCACAACATCTCTTATAATATCATCGTATTCCATAGGATATGAAATATGTGGTTCGGATTCTATAACTATATTCACCTAGTACCTCCTACACTAAATAGGTCACAGCAACAAACTTTATAATACCATATATTGTAATAAATCGCAAACTTTTACTATAAATATTAGTTCAAGCCTAATTTCTGCCTGATTTAGCCCTTATTGTAATTTTTATGCTTTATAGTTTCTCTAGGCTTATAATTTTCATAGGCTTCAACAATCTTCTGAACTAAAGGATGTCTTACCACATCCTTACTGGTAAGCTTACATATGGCTATTCCCTCAATACCTCTAACTACTTTAAGGGCTGTATCAAGACCAGAGGTTGTGCCCTGAGCAAGATCCTTCTGTGACTGATCTCCAGTAATAATGGCTTTAGAGCCAAAACCTATACGGGTAAGAAACATTTTCATCTGGGATTGAGTTGTATTCTGAGCCTCATCCAAAACTATAAATGCATTATCCAGGGTTCTACCTCTCATATAAGCGAGGGGAGCCACTTCAATAAGGCCCTTTTCCATATTTTTCTGAAAGCTTTCAGCCCCCATTATTTCATAAAGTGCATCATAAAGAGGTCTTAAATATGGATCAATCTTACTTTGTAGATCCCCTGGCAAAAATCCCAGCTTTTCCCCGGCTTCAATAGCTGGACGAGTAAGTATAATCCTTTCCACATCACCCTTTTTAAATGCAGTGATAGCCTTAGCCATTGCCAGATAAGTTTTTCCGGTTCCAGCAGGACCAGTTCCAAATATAATCATATTCTTATCTATAGCTTCTACGTATTGCTTCTGGCCAAAAGTTTTAGGTCTAATAGGTCTCCCACTTAATGTATGACATATAAGTTCATCATCATTTTCAAGATCACTGGCATTTAAGCTATCACCATCCTTAGATAATCTAATAGCATAATCAACATTCTGATCTGAAATTTCCGAGCCCTTTTTCGATATAATAAGCAGATCATTAATAACCCTATCAGCCTTTTTAACATTTTCAACTTCACCTTCTATAAGAAGTGTATCACCTCTATAGACATAAGAAATATTGAAGGCCTCTTCGATTCTTCTAATATTTTTATCGAATTGTCCAAAAAGAAGCTGAATATGTCTTTCGTCAACCTTTATCTGTTTTTGTATAATACCCATTTATTCACTACCTTAACAAAATATATTCTTAAATCAAGTAGTTTAAAACTACGCAAAGAATTATATCAAAAACCAAACTACTTATACAATACTATTTAAATTAAATATAATGCAAAACAAAATATATAATCTGATAAAACAAGATATATAATCTGATAAAACAAAAATAAATCCAATTTTAAAAAATTAAAATTGGATTTAAATTAAATATATTTATTATTATTTAAACTTACGCTTTCTAGCAGCCTCAGATTTCTTCTTGCGGCGAACTGATGGCTTCTCGTAATGTTCTCTCTTGCGAATCTCCTGCTGGATTCCAGCCTTTGCACAGTTTCTCTTGAATCTGCGAAGAGCGCTGTCGAGAGTCTCGTTCTCTTTTACAACTACGCTTGACATATTCCTACCCTCCCTTCGTCTTAGGGATAAATTACGTGACCAAATTTAACAACACGCGAATAGCATTATAACATAACCAAAAATAAAGTCAACCATTTTCCATTAGACCATTATAATTTTTCCACATGGGTCATTATAATATACATACATATTAATATATTTTCTTTTAGCCAAGCTGTTTTTTAACTTCCTCAATACCTGCAGCAAGAGCATCATTAATCTTTGATGGATCCTTACCTCCAGCCTGAGCCATGTTAGGACGACCACCACCGCCACCACCAACTATTGGAGCAATTGCCTTAATAATATTTCCAGCATGAACTCCAGCAGCAACAGCATCATCAGAAGCCATAACCACAAGACTTACCTTGGCTCCAAGGTCAGAAGCCATAATAACAACAGACTTACCAAGCTTAACCTTATAATCATCACCAAGATTTCTAAGAGCATTAGGATCAACTCCCTGAACAGCCATAGGAAGAACCTTTACATCACCTATTTCTACTACAGCATCCTCAGAGCTTGAAGCAGCAGCCTTAGCCATCTTATCTTTAAGGCTTTGATTCTCTGACTGAAGTGCTTTTATTTCTTCTAACATAGAATTAATCTTTTCCATAAGCTTCATAGGCTCTGTCTTTGCAGCCTTAGCAGCCTCAAGAAGTCTTGTCTCTATATCTGCATAATATTCTGCAGCACCCTGACCGGTAAGAGCTTCAATTCTTCTTACTCCAGCAGCGATACCCTGCTCTGATACAATTTTAAAGCTTCCTATAACACTTGTATGTCCAACATGAGTACCACCACAAAGCTCTATAGACCAGTCACCCATGTTTACAACACGAACTTCCTCACCATATTTTTCACCAAAGAGAGCCATTGCACCAGTCTTTTTAGCATCCTCAAGGGACATAACCTGAGTATTAACCTTAAGATCCTCTCCAATTTCCTTATTTACAAGATTTTCAACAGCTCTGATTTCTTCAGGAGTCATAGCCTGATTATGGGAGAAATCAAAACGAAGTCTTCCATCAGTTACAAGGGAACCAGCCTGCTCTACATGATCACCAAGAACTGTCTTAAGAGCTTTCTGAAGAAGATGTGTGGCTGAGTGATTCTTACATATACTTGATCTTCTTTCGCCATCGACCTTCAGTGTAACCTCTTCATCCTTCTTTATGGAACCAGTAATAACATATCCGGTATGAGCCACCTTACCACCCTTAAGCTTTGAAGTATCCTCAACCTTAAAGGAGCCATTCTTTCCTTCTATAATACCAGTATCTCCAATCTGGCCACCCATAGTTGCATAGAAAGGAGTTTTATCAAGTATAATTGTACCCTTTTCACCTTCTGACAGGTTATCTTTCATAGCTTCCTCATCAGCAAGAGCTAAAACAAGGCCTGTATCAGTAAGCTTATCATAACCTGTAAAATCGCAAGTTATATCATCGCTAAGAGCTTCAAATACATTTACCCCATTAACAAGGCTTTGTGAGAAGTTTTGATTTTCCCTTGCTCTTTCTTTAGCAGCCTGCATTGCTGAATCAAAACCAGCTTCATCCACTGCAAGGCCTTCCTCTCCTGCCATTTCAACAGTAAGCTCGATGGGGAATCCAAATGTATCGTAAAGATAAAATGCTGATTCTCCATCAATTTCCTTGGCGCCTGACGATTTCTTTTCTCCAAGAATCTTATTAAATTCCTTTAAACCGTTTTCAAGAGTGCTCTCAAAACGTGATATTTCTTTACTAAGTTCATCAAGAATAAACTTACGATTCTTTGTAAGAAGTGGATAAGATACATCATATACCTTATCAATATATATACTTGCAAGCTCAATAAGATTTTCTTTAGTAAGTCCAAGTGTACGACCATGTCTTACAGCTCTTCTTATAAGTCTTCTAAGTACATAACCAGCTCCAACATTTGAAGGAAGCAGCTTTGCTGCATCACCAATAAGCATAACGCTTGTACGCATATGGTCCGCAAGTACTCTCATAGAACGAGTAAGCTTAGAATCTTCATCATATTTTGCGCCAGATTTTTCTTCTATGAAGCTGATGGCATCAGTGAAAAGATCTGTTTTATATACATCCTTTGTTCCATTAAGGAAAGCAAGGATTCTTTCAAGGCCCCAGCCTGTATCAACATTCTTCTGCTTAAGTGGTGTAAGATGACCATCATGATGCTTCTCGTACTGCATAAATACGTCATTTCCAAGCTCTGTATATTTACCACAGTCACATCCAGGACCACAATTAGGACCACAGTCAGGAACATCAGCAATATAGAACATTTCGCTGTCAGGACCACAAGGACCATATTCAAGTCCCCACCAGTTATCCTCTGCAGGAAGATAATATATATTTTCCTTCTTAAAACCTGAAGCAATTCTAAACTTGGCACCCTCTTCGTCTCGAGGAGCATTTTCGTTTCCTTCAAACACAGTAGCAGCAAGATGATCTCTATCAAATCCAAAAACCTCAGTAAGAAGCTCATAGCTCCACTTACATCTGTCTTCCTTGAAATAATCACCAAGGCTCCAGCTACCCATCATTTCGAAAAATGTAACGTGACTCTTATCACCAACTGAATCAATATCATTTGTACGAACACAACCCTGTACATTACAAAGTCTATTACCAAGTGGATGCTTTTCTCCAAGAAGATATGGCATAAGAGGCTGCATACCAGCCACATTAAAGAGAACTCCTGTAGAACCGTCTGAAACAAGTGATACAGCACCTACATCTACATGGCCTCTTTCTTTATAAAAATCTATCCAAGCTTTTCTAAGCTCCTTTGAAGTAAATTGCTTCATTTTCTTACACTCCTTTATTCACGATTAGCTAATTCATCAGTTATATCTTCCCAGGTTACTCCACGTTCAACCATGAGAACCATTGCATGATATAAAAAGTCAGCCATTTCATACTTGATTTCTTCAGGGTCAGGATTCTTTGCTGCAATTACTATTTCTGTGCATTCCTCTCCAACCTTTTTAAGAATCTTATCTATTCCCTTATCAAACAGATAATTAGTATAGCTGCCTTCCTTAGGATTCTTTTTCCTATCAAGAATAACATTATATACATCCTCAAATACTGAAAGAGGATTTGAATTACCTGCAGGATTCTTCTCAACCAATGGAGTAAAGAAGCAGGTAGGATTTCCAGTATGACAGGCAGGTCCTTCCTGTCTTACCTTTGCCAGTATTGTATCCTTATCACAATCAATTATAAGGCTATGCATATGCTGGAAATGTCCCGATTCCTCACCCTTTGTCCAAAGCTTTTGTCTGGATCTTGACCAATATGTCATAAGACCAGTCTTTATGGTCTTTTCATAAGACTCTTTATTCATATAAGCCATCATAAGAACCTTACCAGTCTTATAATCCTGAGCTATGCAAGGAACAAGTCCATTACTATCTGTTTTAAATGTATCAAAATCCAAAATTTCAGATTTATTATCTGGATTCTTATCTAAATTATAAGCATCTGTAATATTGGAAAGCTCAGCATATAATTCCTTATTAAATTCGCCATCTATTTCAGTAAATACAAAAATATAAGTCTCAGTATCCAGGGATCTATTTAGTTCATCAAGAGGATTTTTATCATTGGCATTAATAATCTTTGCCCTATTTAATATCTTATCTCCAAACCTCTTATGACATTCATCATAGAGATCAATAACCTTATCCTTATTTTCTTCTGTAATTTCTGATGGATAATTTTTATGCATATTTTCTGTCACACAAACAAAGTCACAGCCTGCGTAAAGAAGCTTTTTAGAATCCTCAAATCTTGGAATCTTAGCATTCATTATAATAGGAATATCTATTTGAGGTCTTATGAACTTTATAAATCTTACCATTAAATCAGTATTGGCATAAGAAAGAGGACTATTTAAAAGACTTGTATCAAATTCAGCCTTTTCATCATATTCGTGATGCCATTTAATAAAGATTGCCTTAGCTCCATCATTTTGAAGCTTTAGGATTGATGAAAGCTTTACTTCAAAGAAAGACTTTTCAGCATCCTTATCATCTAAATTTAAATCTTTATCATTTATATAAAAATATACACTTAAAATCTTATTAGTCATTTTATAAAGCTCCCTTCGTAGAAAGAATTCCTCCCTTAAGCCTTGGGTCGTAACCTGTAGATATATCCAGCGCATTGGCAAAGGCCTTAAATGCAGCCTCAATTATGTGATGATTATTGATACCATCCAATTCCTTTAAGTGAAGGTTCATTTCTCCAGCATAAGAAACAGCGTAGAAAAATTCTCTGACCATTTCTGTGTCAAAATTACCAACCTTTGGAACTGTAAGCTTAAGATCATAATTAAGATAAGGTCTTCCAGAAAGGTCTATAGCACACATAACAAGGGTTTCATCCATAGGCATGATAAATGAACCATATCTTACAATTCCATTCTTATCTCCTACAGCTTCTTTAATAGCTTTTCCAAGTACTATACCAGTATCCTCTATAGAATGATGACAATCCACATAAAGATCTCCCTTTACGACTACGTCAAGGTCAAAGAAACCATGTTTTGCAAAACTGCATAACATATGATCAAAGAAACCGATTCCTGTATTAACATTACTCTTACCACTTCCATCCAGATTAAGGGTAAGGCTTATGTCAGTTTCTGCTGTTTTTCTATTAATAGTAGCAATCCTATCTGCCATAATTATTC
>JAILGP010000159.1 GCA_024696635.1 Eubacterium sp.
CCCAAGATTTTAAGACAATTCATGTTTTTTATCCTGATCGTTCTTCTCAGGATAAAATGGTTAGACTGCTCGATTTAATAGAGGAGAAGATAGAGGTAAATAACAGGATAAATGATAATTTATATCAGTCAGCTAACGCAGCCTGACCCGACATAAGTAATGGTAATAACCAGTTTCGTAATGAACACAATTTGGAATTCTCTACATTATTACGCTTAATACCATCAAACAAAGGCTTTACAAGGTTATTAAATTGATCAAGAATCTTCTGATCTGGTATTACAGCACTTAGAGAATACACCAAGGAAGCTGTCATGCTTGGTACACCAGTACCCATGTTGAGCTTGTTGTAATCGTATAGCTTAACTGTGAAATAGGTATATATAGCAGAATTGGGGGCTTTCATTTTTGTAAAAAACATAGTATCCACGGTCCAGAAAGTGTTATTCACATAGATTATGTTGTTTAGAGTTCCTTTTCGCGGAATAAGTACGGACTCTCCGGAATACAAGGATCCGTCAACATACCGCATGACACCACCTGATCCATAGACGGGATTTGGGCCTGTTAACAGCTTAGAATGATCTTTACCATTACAGATTGTGAAAAGATCAGACATATTACCTATATGCCAATTGACTGGGATAGGGCGTTTGGATTTTGCAGGAGTATACATAGCACCGCCATTGGATTTATATGGTTTACCATCTGCAGCTGGAAAATCAAATTGTAGAAACCAATGATCATAGATCTGTTTTGCTTGGGTATATAAATTATCATTTATAGGACTTGTTCAATACTCTCAGCAGTGGCGAGAGTAAAATAGCAGAACCGCCACTGGTGATGTTCTCTCATTGATTAGGAGGACATCAGAATGAAAGAAGTGTTAGTATGCGAAGTGTTGCAGAGAATGCTCAAGGCTCTTGATAATGAGCAACTCAAGCTATTGGAAAGAACATTAAATGAATGCCTTACAGCGGTTGATGTTGTGCCAGTGAAAGAACAGGAACAGCAGGAAATAGATTATATTAGCCTGTTTGTTTCTGCAAAGAGGATAGAAGGACGCTCAGAAAAGACACTTACATATTACAAGAACACTATAGATAAGATGCTGGAAAGCATTGATAAAAAGGTTTCGCAGATTACGACGGATGATTTGCGAGAATACCTTTCTAAATATCAGGAGGAGCATTCGTCAGGGAAAGTAACAATAGATAATATCAGGAGAATTTTATCTTCTTTTTTTGGGTGGATGGAGGATGAGGATTATATCGTAAAAAGCCCTGTCAGACGCATTCACAAGGTTAAGGCTGGAAAGACTATAAAGGATACATACACAGATGAAGAGTTGGAGCAAATGCGTGATAACTGTGGAGAAATCAGAGATACGGCAATAATTGACATGCTTTCCTCGACTGGAATGAGAATCGGTGAAATGGTTCTTTTGAACAGGGAAGATATTGATTTTGATGAAAGAGAGTGCGTTGTTCTTGGAAAAGGTGATAAGGAAAGAATTGTTTATTTTGATGCAAGAACGAAGATCCACCTGAAAGAATACTTGGATGGCCGAACGGATGATGATGAGGCGCTCTTTGTTTCTCTTAAGGCTCCATATAAGCGGATGACTATAGGCGGCATCGAGAACAGATTGCGTGAACTGGGAAACAGAATGGGAATACAGAAGGTGCATCCGCATAAATTTCGACGAACATTGGCAACGATGGCGATAGATAAAGGAATGCCTATAGAGCAGTTACAACATCTGCTTGGACATCAGCGGATAGATACGACATTGCAATACGCCATGGTTAAGCAAAGCAATGTCAAGAATGCCCATAGAAAATATATAGGTTAGGAGAATTGAAATATGCTGAAGTGCAAGATGAGTGACCTCTTGGTAAAAGAAAAGTCTGGAATATATGGTTTGGGATTGCCAGCAGAGCAGTATTCAGAGGAGAAGATCAGATATTTAAGAATTTCTGATATAGATGATAGTGGTTGCGTGATAAATACTGATATGAAGTCTGTGTCTTCTGAAAATATTGAAGAATACATATTGCAAGAAAATGATTTGGTTGTTGCAAGAACCGGGAATTCAACAGGGCGTACTTATATGTATAAAAAAAGTGATGGAATTATGGCTTATGCAGGATTCCTTATAAAATATGTATTTGATGAGACGAAAATCAATCCAAGATATATGAGATATTTTTGCCTTAGCGATTATTACAAAAGCCAAATAGAGGGATTTGTCGGCAGCACAAGGGGAAATATGAGTGCCCAAGATTTTAAGACAATTCATGTTTTTTATCCTGATCGTTCTTCTCAGGATAAAATGGTTAGACTGCTCGATTTAATAGAGGAGAAGATAGAGGTAAATAACAGGATAAATGATAATTTA
>JAILGP010000140.1 GCA_024696635.1 Eubacterium sp.
ACAAATGAAGACCCAATATATGCCGAAACAGAGCATCACTTTAGGATGGCTTCAAAATGAATACGATAATCCAATTCGGCATACACAAACAGACCCTTCTGGGCCATAACATCTTGTTTGTATTTACCAAATCAAATTATCTAATCTCCATTCCTTCACCCACACAACCAGTGTGCCTTTCTTTTTTTTATTAATTAGTTATAATAGCACATAAACAATCAAATAGCAATTAAAACTTATCCATGTCGTCCTGAGATACGAGTTGTGTGTTAGGTTCCTCATCTCGCTGCATTTCTGCATACATATCATTGATTTCCCCGATAGTCAGCATATCCATCTCACTGATATGCACACCAAGCTGCACCGCCCTCAACAGTAAGCGCGACGTTGTCATTTCCCGGTCAGTCGTTCAACCAAAGGTTCCTACCATTAATCTTCTTTTTTTCCAATCCATCGCAACAGTGCTCATTTTGCGTTACTGTCTTATGAACACTGCCGTAATATCCCCAGTTTTTTTTACTAAATAGTTTATTAATTTTCTTCCTCTTCTGGATTTTCCAGCTTTTTATAAAATTTCTCTAACATCATAGAGCATACATAGGTCCAAATAGCAACAAGAACTATGAGCCATAGATACCATGTATATACAAGATAATTAGGTCTCAGATAATAAAGCGCTACAGGGAACATCCATATAAAGAACATTCTGAACCAGATTCCAAGATTGGTAAGAGCAAGAATAAGAGAATTTTTTATATAATTCAAAACTGTATTTTCATATCTTGCAACAAGAGGAAACTGCAAAGGAACGGCAAAGCAGAATGTTATAAACTGAAATCCAAGTACAACAAGAAGGATTTTTGAAATCTGATCATCATGAGTTACCATATAATAATATTGAAGATACATAATATAGGCAAAAACCAGATCAATAATCCAGACTAATGTAGCAGGCTTAAAGTTAGCCTTAAACGCCTTAAAATATTCTACCCTGGTTGGTCCTTCCTTGTCCTTCACCATTTTATTGGTAACTGAATAAAGAGCAGTAAAGGAAGCACCAATAGTTACAATAGGAAGACTTGTAAATGTAAAATATATATTTAGGAAGAAAAGATCTCCAAATTTATCAATAATTTTAAAAACCTTCTGCGCCCTGCTTAAAGGTACCGGGGTCTCATCAGGAATTTCTTCAGCAAGTCTTTCCTGTGTAGTTTTAGCCCTTTCAGCAATGGAATCATCGTTCTTCTCTTTATTAACAGACTTATCAAAAGATTCATTGACCGATTCACTATTAGATTTATCAGCAGAATTAATTATTTGATTATTATTTTCTAGGTTTTCCGATTCTAAAGCCATCCTATCTCCTTCATTTTTATTAAGTATATTTATCTTCAATTATAAATTAGAATACCATCAAAAATTCATAAGATTTTAAAGAAATTCCTTCAAATATAGTGAATTATTCAAACAAATATATTCTAATTTAAGATAATTCAGTTAAATAAAAAGAGCGTCCCACCAAGAACGCTCTTTATTATACTTTAAAGAATTTATAAATGCAATGTTAATAGCTTAACCCTTAACCGCACCAACTGTCATACCAGCAACGATATTCTTAGCCATGAATATATAAACTACAACAACAGGCAGAATTGCGAGTGCTATAAACATATAAACCTGACCCATATCAAACTTAAGGAAGTCTGCTGAACGAAGAGTTGCTATAAGGATAGGCAGTGTCTTCTTTGTATCTGACTTAAGTACAAGAGATGGAGTAAAGTAGTTATTCCAGCTTGTAACAAATGAGAAAATAGCCTGAACTGCGATAGCTGGTTTCATAAGAGGCAGAGTAATTCTATTAAATATAAGGAATTCTCCGGCTCCATCAATACGAGCTGATTCCATAAGTTCCAAAGGAATATTAGCTTCCATATACTGTTTCATATAGAAGAATACAGCTGGAGCAGCAATAGCTGGAACAATAAGAGGAATAAATGAATCCATAAGCTTTATTTTTCTCAGTAAGTTGATGAATCCAAGAGCAGTAACCTGTGTAGGAATCATCATGATTGCAAGTATAAATGTAAACATAAACTTCTTCAACTTGAAATCGTATCCATGGATACCAAATGCAGTCATTGTTGAGAAGTATGTACTCAGTCCAGCAGTGCTAAGAGCAATGATAAGACTGTTAAGAAGTCCTCTTACGATTGGAAGATTACTATTATGGAAGAGACTATATAAGTTCTTTCCAAGATATCCTCCAGGGATAAGTGTGAAACCTCTCTTAAGTGCTGAGTTAGATCTTGTAGCATTTATAAAAAGCACATAAAACCAGAACAGACACATAACAGTAACAAGTATGAGGACTAAATAAGCAACAACTCTTCTTGTATGGATGGCCATACCAGTTTGTTTATTTTCATATTCCAGATCTTCCATGATATGTCCCTCCTTACTTTTGTGATTGTTGGTTAAACTTAAATACAAAAATACTTAAGATACCAGTAATTATAAATAGTATAACCGAAAGAGCACCACCCATACCATAGTTCTTACTATAAAGATGCTTATTCAGGAACATAATAAGTGTAAGTGTTGTTCTTGTAGGTGAACCCTCACCATTTGTAAGAATCTGAGGTACATCGAACATCTGAAGACCACCAATAAGAGATGTTATCATAACAAAGATAAGGATAGGTCTTAAGATTGGAAGTGTAATTCGGAAAAATATCTGAGTTGCATTAGCTCCATCAACTTCTGCCGCTTCATAATATGAAGTATCTATACCAAGCATACCAGCAAGAAGAAGAATGGTTGTGTTACCAAACCACATCAAAAAGTTCATAAAAGCAATAAGCCATCTAGCACTAGCTGTATGTGAAAGGAATTTATAAGGCTCATCAAGTATTCCCAAACTCACAAGCATAGAATTAATAGGTCCTCCATCAGAGAAAAGTGCAAAGAAAAGCATTGCGAACGCTGATGCCATTATAAGGTTTGGAAGATAGATAACTGACTGGAAGAATGGACGACCCTTCAGACGAAGAGATGGATCTGAAAACCAAGCAGCCAGTAAGAGTGATACAACGATCTGAGGAACAAATCCCATAATCCACATAATCATTGTATTTAGAAAATATTTAAAAATATCGCCACCTTTAAAAAGTGCAGCGTAATTATCAAAAGCAACAAATGTTGGTCCGACTTCGGTAAGACCGTTTTTAAAGTAGTGTTCGAAGAAACTATTATAAATTGTAGAAACCAGTGGAATAAGCTGGAATGCTATAAAGACTACAGTAAAAGGAATTAAGAAGTAATACCCCCAACGGTTAAAGCGAACAACATTAGAGTTTTTATTTTGTTTCATCCTGCTACCTCCGCTCTACCTGAATTATTATTTGATAGTGTATAAAGTTAATTAAAGCGTGCCCCTCGGAGATGCCCGCAGAGGCACGCAGTAATTTTAATTGTATAACTTAAGCCACTAAAGGCTTATATTCAGCAATAGCTCAGATGAATCTTAGTAAGTAAGCTCTGGATACTTCTCTGTTACTGACTGATAGAAAGCTTCAAGTGCTTCGTCATATGAAGCATGGTTGCCTTCGAAGTAATCCTTCATAGCTGCCTGGAATGACTCTGTACATCCCTGATCATACTCACAAATGTTAGACTTGTCGATCTTGTCAGCGCCTTCACAGAACATAGCAAGTGCATTCTGTCCACCAAGTACAGCATCGCCGTAGCTTGTGTCAGCTGCCATAGCTTCCATAGCTGGCTTGTTGTTAACGAAATCATTGTCGTCCTTAACGATACCAGTCATGATATCTGTATCTGTTGTAAGCTTTCTCATGATATCAGCAACGAGTGCTGGGTTATCAGTTCCGTTAGCTGCACAGATCCATGTACCACCCCATGAGAATCCCTGAGGTCCTGTTGTAGCTCCCCATCCACCTGCATGTGCGATAGAAGCTTCATCATCAGCTGCCATACAGAAGTCGATCAGCCAAGCTGGTCCAAAGTAGCAGAATACCTTACCATCTGGGTAGAAACCTGCTGACCAGTCATCGCTCCAAAGATCAGCTGTACCTGTATAACCATTGTCTACCTGTTCCTTAGACATATCAACCCACTTCTTGATGTTTTCATCAATTGTGATCTTTCCATCAACAACCCATGGAGATGAAACGTTGTCTGAGAATACACGGAATGTATCATTAGCTGTAGCTGTGATCTTATATCCTGCATCCTTAAGTGTAGCTGCTGTAGCATTGAATGTATCCCAATCCTTAACTGCTTCCTGAACTGTAGCAGGATCGTCAGAACCAAGTACTTCTGTTGCTGCTGCTCTGTTGTAGATAAGAACACCAGGACATCCCTGCCATGAAACACCCTTAAGGTTTCCATTAGCATCTGTAACGATATCCTTTGGGTACTGATACTGATTAGCAAGCTCATCTTCTGTAATACAAAGGTCTTCTACTGGCATAGCAAGCTCTGTATTTACATACTTAAGAGCATAGTCAGCTTCTACAAGGAAAAGGTCAACCTTTGCATCTTCAGCTGCATCAGCATTCTCTGGAAGAACTGCATCAAGGTTGTTCTGATAAGCGTTCTCATCTGAAGGAGTTACTGTAAATGTAACTTCGATGTCGCCAATCTTACCACCAGCTGTTGCATCTTCAGGATCATTAGGAACGAAGTCTGGATAATGATCTCTAAGACGACGAGCGAACTCATCATTCCAGCACTGGATGTTAAGAACCTTACCATCTGATGAAAGATCTACAGCTGCATCATCTGCTGATGCTTCCTCAGCTGCTTCTGTATCCTCTTCAGCTGCTTCTGTGTCTTCCTCAGCTTCTGTATCATCAGCTGCTTCTGTTGTTGCCTCAGCCTCTGTTGCCTCAGCCTCTGTTGCTTCTGTTGTTTCAGCAGTATCACCGCCACATGCTACAAGTGAAAGACCCATAGCGAGTGCAAGTGAAAGTGCCATTGCCTTCTTGAACTTTTTCACAAAAAAACCCTCCTTTTTTGTTTCTTTATGTATTTGTGTGTGTCCTTTTGATACCTCTTACAAATCCTACTCTTACGTCCTTATAATCAGGAACCCGAGATTCCTAAAGCCAATTTCGAAAAAATATTCATTATATTCGGCATCTATTCGGCTTTACTTTCTTGACTAAACAGACAAGTAATTTGTATGTCCAAAGTCTCAAAAGTTAACATTTCGTCGCGGTCCCATCCGCAACATGAATGTATTATATGGCATAATAAACAACAATGCAAGCATTTTTTTTGAGTTTTTTTAGTCATTTTGTGCAACATGTCTAATCAAACGTGACAAGTTATCAATTTAGGCCTTGATTTTAAAACTCGAATAGATTATAATTTTTAGCCCTTATAATCTCAAAACTTAAATTGATGACATTTAGTTGCATTTCTGTTAGACAATCGTAATACATTAATTTATATTGTAATAAACTCTTTTCCTCTTGTAACACTTTAGAAAATTTTGTAACACAATCTTAGCATTTTTATAATCTTTAAAAAAAAATTTTTTATTCTGTTTTTTAAGAGATTTACTTGCAGTTTTGTCTATACTCAATCTAAAACTAGTGGTTTTGATGGCAGATATATGTTATATATACACATGTAAAACACAAAACCATTAAATATATTTTATTCACATCAAAACTAATCGGAGGTAAGCATTTATGCGTCAAATGGTTGATGAGCTTGTAGAAAAGCCAAAGGAGCCCGAAACAGATGATCGTCTAGAATTGCATTCCATGACAAAAAAAGAACGTAAAGAGTACAAAAAGAAAAAATTTAAGGAAACTACCGAGGGCATGACCCCCGCTGAAAAAAGAAGATACACCTTCTATTATCATAAAGAGAAAATAATTGTTGCCACTATATCAATTATATGTCTGGTCATCCTGGCCGTTACCCTTTACAAGAACACCAGGCCAACATGTATTTCCTACGTAGTAATCAACTGTGTAGACCAGTTTGAATTCAACGCAGACGCGATAGATGAATACGCCAAGTCAATAGGTAAGTTTGATGGTTATCAGATACATGGAGATACAAATGTATATGCCAAGGAAGATGAATATAATGCATCCTATGAGGCTAATCCTAACAGTCAGAAGTATATAAGCTTCCAAACCCTTGCCGACTCACATTATTATGATATTGTATTTTCCGATATGGAAGGGGCCCTGTATTGTGCAGGAATGGATATCTTCTATCCCATAGATAAGTATCTGGACCAGGAACATTATGATAAGATTAAAGACCGTATAGTTGTTTTAAATAACATGGATGGTCAGCCAGCCCAGCTCGCTATAGATGTTTCAGATCTTGAGTTCATCAAGTCCCTTAATGTAGGCTATAATGATGTTTATATTGGATTTGCAGGCGACCAGGAATCAAATCATGTCGCAGTTAATGACTTTATTGATTATCTCTTTCCTTAAACATTAATCACCTAAAAAATGCTTACCAAACCAAAAATATGTTTTATCAATTTTTTATTTAACAACATATAAATCAAAAAACTTTCCCGGCCTCACATGATGGTCGGGAAAGTTTTTTATTCACACGATTCAATTATAGAGAAAAGCTCTAGTTTGTAGTGTCATAGTTCATAACCTGTCTCTTACGAGCAAGCTCGTCGTTTTCAAGATACTCATCATATGAGCACTGCTTATCAATAAGACCTGAATCAGTAAGCTCCATGATACGATTTGCTGTAGTCTGGATAAACTGGTGATCCTGGCAGGCAAAGAGAATAACTCCAGGGAACTTAATAAGTCCGTTATTAAGGGCTGTGATTGCTTCCATATCCAGGTGGTTTGTAGGCTCATCCAATATAAGAACATTAGTTCCCATGATCATAAGCTTAGACAGAAGGCATCTTACCTTCTCTCCTCCTGAAAGTACCTTAACCTTCTTAACTCCATCCTCACCTCTAAATAACATTCTTCCAAGGAAACCTCTTACATAAGTAGCATCCTTTTCCTCAGAGAACTGGGTAAGCCAGTCAACTATTACAAGGTCATTATCGAATTCCTTAGTATTATCCTTAGGGAAATAGCCCTGAGAAGTAGTAACTCCCCACTTATATTCTCCCTCATCAGGTTCTTCCTCACCTGCAAGTATCTTGAAAAGCATAGTTGTAGCCTGTGTTTTGGGACCTACAAATGCTATCTTATCTTCTCTTCCCACTGTAAATGATATATCATCCAGTATCTTTACTCCATCAACCGTCTTTGAAATATGAGATACAGTAAGCACCTCATTTCCAATTTCACGATTTGGTCTGAAATCGATAAATGGATATTTACGGCTTGATGGCTTAATTTCCTCAAGCTCAATTTTCTCAAGAGCCTTCTTACGTGAAGTTGCCTGCTTGGACTTAGATGCATTTGCAGAGAAACGGGCAATAAATTCCTTAAGCTCCTTAATCTGTTCCTCCTTCTTCTTGTTAGCTTCCTTCATCTGACGAATCATAAGCTGGCTGGACTCATACCAGAAATCATAGTTACCAGCATATATCTGAATCTTTCCATAATCAAGATCGGCTGTATGTGTACAAACCTTATTAAGGAAATATCTGTCATGGCTGACAACAATAACTGTATTTTCAAAATTAATAAGGAACTCCTCAAGCCAGGCTATAGCGTCCAGGTCAAGGTGGTTAGTAGGCTCATCCAGAAGAAGAACATCAGGATTACCAAAAAGAGCCTTCGCAAGAAGGACCTTAACCTTAAGGCTGTCCTCCATATCTCCCATTGTCATATAGTGATATTCAGTTTCAACACCAAGGCCATTAAGAAGTGTCGCTGCATCAACCTCAGCGTTCCATCCATCCATTTCAGCAAATTCTGCTTCAAGCTCAGATGCTCTTACTCCATCCTCATCAGAGAAGTCTTCCTTTGCATATATAGCATCTTTTTCCTTCATGATATCATAAAGTCTCTTGTTACCCATAATAACAGTATCAAGAACGGAGTATTCGTCATATTTGAAGTGATCCTGTTCCAGAATTGAAAGTCTTTCCCCCGGATCCATACATACATCACCAGTTGTAGACTCCAGCTCTCCAGAAAGAATCTTAAGGAAGGTTGACTTACCAGCACCATTAGCACCTATAAGTCCATAACAGTTACCCGGTGAAAATGTAATATTTACATCCTCAAACAGAGCCTTCTTACCAAACCTCAGGGAAATATTGTTAGCGCTTATCATATTTTTTCTCTCCTACTTATATATTACAAATTTTTTCTAACTAAACTATTGATTTCCAACTAATCCATCTCATCTATAAGCTTTTCAATAAGTCTCTTCTTACTGTAAACATCATAGCCCAGCATGAATATATAAATCATACGTTTAAGCCTCTCATCATCAGAATCAGCCATTTTCTTATCCGTTATCTGACCAGCCTTAAGTACGCTCTCCTCAATATTAAAATACTGGGATTTCTCCATTTCGAAGGTCTTCTCATATATTTCATAAAGCTTATCATCCGTCATATCGTCGCTCATCAGGGGTTCCATGAGCTTTTGTATATCACTGATGCACATTACATTTTTCATATAGTAAATGTAAATCAAAAATATAAGATGTTTCCTGGAATACCTTTTCTTTACAGGTGGAGGCATCATCTTATTCTTAGTATAATTATTAATCATGGTTTTGGTCAGGGTTTTCTCATCCTCATTTCTAAGATTCCCACGAAGATGTTCCTCCATAAAGGAAGTAACCTTTTCCATAAACATATCCTGGTCCGGAATATCCTCTGGAAATATGAAATCCAGACTCAGTTTTTCCCTGATTTCTTTTTTACTAACCAGCTTATTTTCTGTCCCATTATTCAATTTATTATCCATCTTATTCTCAGGATTATTTTTCTTATTATCTCCGTTCATAACCCGCTCCCGGTATCACAAAAATAATTTTGATCATATATTACTCTTGATTTTCTGTTACTTTACTTTTGTCTACTATAAGCTCAACTCTTTCAATACGGTTCTTTACTACAGACAGACACTTAATTACAATATTATCGCTTCTTACCACATCTCCCTCTTCAGGAAGCTTATCCAGAAGCTCTATCATAAGTCCACCAATTGTATCATAATTCTCAGATTCAAGATTTACACCAATAGCATCACTAAGGTCGTCCAGCTTGGCTGAACCATCCACATTGTAATGGCCATCTCCCATATCCTTGAAGTTATCATTTTCACTTTCATCGTACTCGTCCCTGATTTCACCTACGATTTCCTCCACCAGATCTTCCATAGTGATAAGACCAGCAGTAAGGCCATATTCATCAAGAACTATACACATTGTTACAGATTTGCCCCTCATATCCTCGAATATCTTAGCTGTCTTTTGATATTCATAGACAAATACAGGCTCTCTCATTATGTCACGGACATTAATATCCCCCTGCCCTATTTTTATTCTGGTAAGAAGCAGGTCCTTAACATAAAGAATACCAATGATATGATCCTTTGATTCTTCATAAACAGGAATCCTCGAATAATTCTCCTCCTGTATAATATCCAGAAGTTCTTCATAAGGAGCCTCCACATCTATACAGATCATATCAGTTCTTGGAATCATAACATCCCTGGATACAGCGTCGCCAAAATCCACCACGCTACGTATCATTTCCTTCTCCGAATCCTCTATTACGCCCTCTTCACTGGAGACATCAACGATTTTAAGAAGCTCGCTTTCAGTCATCTGATCAGGATTCTTGTCCGGATCCACATGAAGGACTCTGAATATACCACGGCATATGATATTAAGCAACCATATAACCGGCGTAAGCAGAATCATAAGTATATATATAGGCATGGAAAATGCAAGAGACATTCCAAGATTATTAACTGAAGCTAGCGTCTTCGGTGTTATCTCTCCAAATATAAGCACAAAAAATGTAAGCAGACCTGTAGCGTACCCTACAAATCTGCTTCCAAAAAGATTAGTACATAGCACTGTTGCCAGAGCAGATGCTGAAATATTTACTATATTATTACCAATTAGAATTGTAGAGAGAAGCTTAGAAGAATTCTCTCTCATCTTAATAACTCTCTGGGCTGCCCTTGCTCTTTTACCGCCTTCATCAACAACCGTTCTAAGCTTATTAAGATTAACCGTGGTGAGTGCTGTTTCTGCCGAAGAGAAAAATCCCGACAAAATCAGTAATAACACCAGTACTATAAACTCTATAATGACACCGGGGGCCACTAAATAAATCACTCCTTTTTTATCTTACTCTGCATCAGTTTTCTTATCTAAATTATTATCTAAGCTATTATCTGAACTATTATCAATACTCTTGTTCCCCTCATCACCTGATGATTCGGATTCCTTACTTATGCCCATTCTTTCAAAGACAAAATCACAGCTGCCATTTCCATAGCTGAGAAATCTGTTTACCCTGCTTATTGTAGCAGTTGATGCACCTGTTTTCTTCGCTATTTCCATGTAGGTATTGTTCTGATAAAGAAGCTTAGCCACTTCAAATCTTTCAGCAATAGACAGAATCTCATTTGCTGTGCATATATCTTCAAAAAAGCTATAGAATTCCTCTCTATCCTTTAAGGACATAATTGCATCGAACAAATCATTTACAGCATCCGTTTTAATGGTTTTCGCCATTTTCTTCCCTCTCTTATCTAGTAGGCTCCTTATGAACCCATACTGCCACATCGCCTCTATTTACATAGAATTCACCAAAGCCATACTGGTCTATCTTGATGTTATACTTAGCATTTCCCATGGCATCAGCAAAATGCATACCAGCAAACTTCTGACCGACATACATTCTCTTAGTTCCACCCTTTCCATCAGAAATAACAACAGCAAGGCCTGAATCCTTATGGTCATCATCGCCTTCTCTTGTCCATCCAATACAATCAGGGTCATCAAAATAGTCATGCTGAGGACCATAAGCTCTAGTCTTACGAAGCTTCATAAGTTTATCCAGCACTTGCTTCTTAGATTTAATCTTATCATGAGGAATGCCCTTGTAATCCCCATAGAATACACAGGGATATCCCTCCTGTCTCAGCAGGATTATAGCATAAGCCATAGGCTTGAACCAATCCTCCACAAAGGACTCCAGCAGCTGTCCAGACTGTGTATCATGATTATCCACAAATGTTACTGCCTTCACAGGTTCCCTAACCATAAGGGAATTATCAAGTATAGTTCTAAGGTCATAAGCACCTCCGGCCTTAGAGCAATGATATAGATTATAATGAAGAGGTACATCAAAAAGTGATGCTTCCGACTTAATCTCCTCAAGATAATCCATAAGTCTAACAACATCTCCACTGAAATATTCTCCAACTGCAAAGAGCTCCTTGCCAGTCTTTTCTCTTACTTCATATAAGAAATCTCTATAGAAGGCTGCAGGAATATGCTTAACAGCATCCAACCTGAATCCATCGATACCTGTTGTATCAATATACCAGATGGCCCATTTTACAAGCTCTTCATAAACCTCTCTATTTTCGAAGTCTATATCAGCGCCCATAAGGTAATCATAATTACCCTTCTCAGAATCCACTCCCTTGTTCCACTCTTTATCATTGAACTTAAAAATAGCTTTCTTTAATCTATCCTGATCCCAGTCTATTCCATCAAAATGAGTCCAGTTCCAGGTGAAATCAGAGTATTTACCCTTTCTGGCAGGAAATGTAAATTTAGTCCATGCCCCTATGGTCTTTCCTTCACCTATCATCTGGTATCTGTTATTTTCATTAAATTCGCTTGCAGAAACCTTTTCAACCTGGTCTGCTCCCATTTTATGATTAAAAACAAGGTCTGCATAAACATTTATCCCTACAGCATGAAGGGCTTCAATAGCCTCAATATACTGTTTTCTTGTACCATACTTGGTTCTTACCGAACCCTTTTGATCAAATTCACCAAGATCATAGAGGTCATATACTCCATAACCTGTATCTTCTATTCCGGCGGCTCCCTTATATGCAGGTGGCAGCCATAAAGAAGTGACACCAACCTTGCCTAATTTCTCCGCATCCTTTTTAAGAGAAGCCCAAAGCGCTGGTTCACTTTTCATATACCATTCAAAATACTGCATCATCAGACCATTATCTACCATATTCAGCCTCCTATTAGTTGAATCGTTTCCAAAATTAGTTGTGATACAACCCATGATTATACATGAAATTATTTTTATCTTCAACAACTATCGATTTTTTAAGAAAAAGATGCTATACTATCGCGGATAGGACTTTATCCTACTAATTGATTTATAATATAAATATCTTAAATTTGAATATATTAATTTAACCGAGGGATAAAATATTGAAAACAATATGTACAAATCCGGAAATAATAAAGATTGTCTATCAGTACGGTTCTGATATACTTGACAGTCCAAAATTTGATCGGGAAAAGGAATTTATACAGCATGGCAACACCACCACCCATCATCATTCTCTTGCAGTTGCCTATGTAAGTGTCTATCTTGCCCTTAAAAAGGAAGAAAAAAGCAAAAAGAAAATAGATATGAGAAGTCTGGTCCGTGGAGCCCTACTTCATGACTACTTTTTATATGACTGGCACGATAAATCAGAGAATCACTCAGTTCATGGTTATACCCATGCCAGGCAGTCTCTTAAAAATGCAAAAAGAGATTTTCCAATAAATAAAACAGAAGCTGATATCATCTTCTGTCACATGTTTCCTCTTAATATCACAAGATTTCCAAGAACAAGAGAAGGACGTATAGTATGCATTGCAGATAAGCTATGCGCCGGAGCAGAAACCGCTTCACTGGCACATTTTGTAAATTACGAATATAGACTTATAACATTACGTAATAACGCTTATTAGAAAAATGCATAATATAGTATAAGTGTTTATTATAAGAGAATAAAATATTACGTAATAGCGTCTATTAAAGGAGAATAAAACATGCCGGAATTTACCGCAAATACTGCAGCAAGAGAGATTCACAAGCTCTCCACACTCTGCGAAGAAAGTAACAAAATAGACCCGTCCCTATATGATGTATATCAGGTAAAGAGGGGACTTAGGGAGCCTAATGGCAAGGGTGTCCTTACTGGGCTCACCGAGATTTCCACCGTAAATGGTTCAAAACAGGAAAACGGCCAGATAGTTCCAATAGAAGGAGTTCTCAGATATAGGGGAATAGATATAAAAGATCTGGTAAAGGGATTTACCAACAGCCATAGATTCGGCTATGAAGAGACAGTATATCTTCTGCTTTTCGGCAGACTTCCAAATTCTCAGGAGCTTAAAAGATTCCAGGACCTTCTGGGCTTCAACCGGAGGCTGCCAGGTGATTTCATTGAGGATGTGATTCTCAAGTCTCCTAACAGAGATATAATGAACGCCATGGCTCAGGCAGTTCTTGCCATGAATGCCTACGACAAGCACGCCGACGATATATCAATAACAAATGTTTTAAGGCAGAGCATTAATCTTATATCTACCCTTCCTATGATCGGGGTTTATTCATACCTGTCCTATAGACATTTCATCCAGAGGCGAGGACTTTATATACACAACCCTAAGCCTGAGCTTTCCACATCCGAGAATATTCTCCGCATGATGAGACAGGATAAAAAGTACGACCCTGCCGAGGCACTTCTTTTAGATCTTGCCCTGATTCTTCATGCTGAACACGGCGGCGGTAACAACTCTACATTTACAACCCATGTGGTTACCTCCTCTGGTACAGATACATATTCCTCGGTTGCCGCATCTCTCTGCTCCCTCAAGGGACCAAGACACGGCGGTGCCAATATCAAGGCCAAGAAAATGTTCGATGATATAAAGGCAAATGTTAATGATTGGTACGATGACGACGAGATAGCCGCTTACCTAAAGAAAATCCTGGCTGGTCAGGCCTTCGACAGAAGCGGTCTTATATATGGACTTGGACATGCTGTTTACACTTTATCCGATCCAAGAGCTCAGATTCTTAAGAAATATACTCTGGCTCTTTCAGAAAAGACTGGAAAGGAAAATGAAGCTCACCTTTATAAAGCTGTTGAAAGGCTGGCACCTGAAATAATCAATGCCAACAAGGCTACCCATAAGCCGGTATGTATCAACGTAGATTTCTACAGTGGTTTTGCTTATAGCATGATGAATATTCCAGAAGAATTCATCACTCCACTCTTCGCTATAGCCCGTATAGCTGGATGGTCAGCCCACCGTATAGAAGAGCTTACAACCAAGGGCAGAATCATAAGACCTGCTTATATGTCTGTTGCTGATGATAAGGATTACATTCCTATTACAGAAAGAATTTAAATATATAGATTTATAAATATGCTTTTAAAATTGTGGATGTCAACGATTGGTTTATTATACCGATCTTTGACACCCACTTTTTTATACCTTAAATAAATTCAGAAGACACAAAAAGAGGAGCCCTGGTTAAAAAAGCTCCTCTTAATTATTTGCAATTATTTTAATTAGCCAACAAGCTTCTCAAGATTTGTTCTGATTGCCTTAATGAAATCCTGAGTATTGAGTGTAGTAACATCCTCAAGCTCTGTAATAAGTGCAAGGTCCTTTGTCATTGTACCTGATTCTATTGTTCCAATAGTTGCCTCTTCAAGCTTATCAGCAAATGCCATAAGTTCCTTATTTCCATCAATCTCGCCTCTCTTACGAAGGGCGCCAGTCCATGCAAAGATTGTTGCTACAGGGTTAGTTGATGTTTCCTCACCCTTAAGATGCTTATAATAATGTCTCTGTACTGTTCCATGAGCTGCCTCATATTCATAATAACCCTTAGGAGATACAAGAACTGAAGTCATCATTGCAAGTGATCCAAATGCAGATGAAAGCATATCACTCATAACGTCCCCATCATAGTTCTTACAAGCCCAGATGAATCCACCCTTTGACTTCATAACTCTTGCTACAGCATCATCGATAAGTGTATAGAAATACTCTATTCCAGCTGCATCAAACTTATCCTTATATTCCGCATCAAATACTTCCTGGAATATATCCTTGAAAGTATGATCATATTTCTTAGAAATAGTATCCTTACTTGCAAACCATATTGTCTGCTTAGTATCAAGGGCATATGTGAAGCAGCTTCTTGCAAAGCTTTCGATAGAAGCTGTAAGGTTATGCATACCCTGAACAATTCCAGGCCCCTTAAACTCATGAACAAGCACCGACTCTGTACTTCCATCCTCTGCAGTATAAACCAGTTCAACCTTTCCAGGTCCTGGTATCTTCATCTCGCTTGCCTTATAAACATCGCCATAAGCATGTCTTGCTATAGTAATAGGCTTCTCCCAGTTACGAACACATGGAGTGATTCCCTTTACCTGAATTGGAGCTCTGAAAACTGTACCATCAAGTATCGCTCTGATTGTACCGTTAGGACTCTTCCACATTTCCTTAAGATTATACTCTTCTACACGAGCTACATTTGGGGTAATAGTAGCACATTTAACAGCTACACCATACTTCTCTGTAGCATGAGATGCGTCGATTGTTACCTGATCATCTGTCTCATTTCTATGCTCAAGACCAAGATCATAGTATTCTGTGTTAAGGTCAACAAATGGAATAAGAAGTTCATCCTTAATAAGTGTCCAAAGGATACGTGTCATCTCATCTCCATCCATCTCTACCAGAGGGGTAGTCATCTTGATTTTTTCCATTACATTTTCCTCCTTTAATTACTACAATTTATATTTAATTAGTGCCATCATCCAATTTTTATAACTAAATCACTTTACCTGGGCGTCAAGCTCCTCTAATAATTTTAGCAGGACCTCAGTCTCGCCATTTTCTTTAAGGGTTGGAGCTATATGCTTAGCCGCCTTCTTGATTTCTTCTCTCGCACTTCCTATAGCATAGCTCTCTGAAGCCGCCTCCAGAAGTCCCAGATCATTTATGTTATCGCCAAATGCCATGGTTTCTTCAGGACTAATACCAAGTCTCTTCTGAAGAATCCTAAGTGAACTTCCCTTATCCGCATCTGGATAAACAATATCCATCCACATGATTCCCGCACAGGTTATCTTAAATTCATCCTTCCACTTTGGCGTAAACCACTCATTTACAATATTCTCAGCATTATCTACATGATATATGGACATCTTCACAATATCATCATTCAGATTCTTCTCAAAATCCCCCAGAACCTGAATATTGAATCTGTAAGAATCCCTAAGCCAGTAAAACATAGGACTTTTATCTTCACAATATGCTGTATCCTTACCGCAAAGCATAATATCGCAGTCATGAAGCCTTTTGGCATCACGGATCATTTCCATCAGAAGCGGCCTGTCTATAACATTCATGTTATAAACTTCCTTATAATCTCTCAGGATAGAACCATTATCGGTTATATAATAAATATCCTTATTAACCGGTCCAAAAAGCTTAGCCATACTGGCAAACTGTCTGCCGCTGGCCCCTACAAATGTTATGCCATGGTCCTTAAGTCTTCTGATAACATCATATATTCTTTTATCGATTTCGTGAGTTCCATCAGGAACAAGCGTTCCATCTATATCACTGGCAATAAGCTTTATCATATATTTATTCCTTTGAAAATATTTTATGCATTCAAACGATTTATCTCACTTGTTCGCTTGTTTAGAGCTTGTATTATCGAAAATTTGAATTTTTCCTACATTATAATGGTGTTTTAATCAACCCTTTAAATAATTATTCTGGAGCTAACCACGTTACTAATAATTATTTCGAACTTATCTCATTACTATTAATAGTATTTAACTAGTCGCATCTTTTCTAATTGTTTTGTGATTACTATTTATCCACATATTAAAACTGATCATAATCAGAACCATTATTATAATCTGAATCTGTTGAACCATATGAATCCTGACTGTACTGATTATTATTTACGTCTCCTGAAGCATATGAATCCTGTCCATACTGATTATAATTTGTATCAGTCGAACCATATGAATCCTGTCCATACTGATTATAATTTGTATCTCCTGAACCATATGAATTCTGATCATACTGATTATAATTTGTATCTCCTGAACCATATGATTCCTGACTGTATTGATTTTCCTGATTTACCACTGGTCCCTGAGGATTCTGGTTAAACTGATTTGGCTGATTTACTGCTGGTCCCTGAGGATTCTGGTTAAACTGAATTGGCTGATTTACTGCTGGCCCCTGAGGGTTCTGACTATTCATATCATTTTGAGGATATGCACCTGTCTGTCCAAAATTTCTGTCAGATGCTCCAACAGCACCACCATTTCCAACCATTCCAGTTGCTTTATTAGATGGCTTTACTATACGAATAATAATGAATACTGCTACAACAAGAAGTATAGCACCTATAATAATAAATGGAATTCCTTTTCCGAATTTTCTGGCTCTTATCATATACTGAGGACAACGTTCATTGAATTGTGACTCTGTAAGACCAAGATAGTCAACCATACACTCCTTGAAATATCCATAATCTTCAGCATCAAGCTTCTCAATCTTACCTTTAAAATGAATTACCGTTGTAGTACCATCATTTTTTCCATCAAGATAATCATAAGTTTCTTCTGTCTGTATATCCATGCTAGTTACCATTTCACTGTTCATAGCCTGGAAACCTATATATGACTCATCGCCAATAGGAATAACATATCTATAATCTGTGCTTTCCACTCTTCCATTTCTTGTATGCTCTATTGTCTCAAAAACACCAAGATTATAATACAAGTCACCTTCTACAATTGCTCCCTTTTCCAGCTGCATTGATGTCAGCTCATCATATTTAATTGGAGTTTTATGGGTATCAATAAAATCTGATATACCAAATCCCAAAAGCATAACACCCACAACAAGAAGGATTAAAATTAACCTAAATAATCCCGAATTAAAAACGGTTTTCATATACATTCTCCTTTGATAAATAACTTAGTACTTTAATTTCTCCGATGATTCTCTAGAGCTTTAATAATATAATATTCTTATATTTTAATAAGGATTCAAAACACTATATGGCTTTAATACATTATAAAGCTCTAATTCTTTAATAATGCCCTAATATCACAAAAAGCACTTCAATAATATAGCATACATTAAAAAATTTGTCCTTATGTTTTTTCTTTTCATAAAAAGTGACCATATATGGGAATAATACGCCCCAAATACTATCTATATTTAAACATATTTCTTTATTGATAATTCATACGTACCTCCTTGTTGGAAAAGGCTTTGCAACAAGTTTCACCATATTTAGTACAATTATAAATATAATTTCCATCAGCCTACACCGTGCGTAAGACTTTCACCATACACGGCGTTCCATCTTTATATATATTAGAAATATTAGAATTTTTTTTCATAATAAAAAGCCTATATTTCTATAGGATTATATTTTTATCTATCCCATACTTGTCTTGTTCTTGTTTTTTCATCATCACAATAACCTTGTTTTATTTGAAAACATTAGGTGAAATAACTTGCCATCGTTACTCCATTGCGATGTATTTCTTCCCGGCACTTTGTTAATCGTCATTTGCTAACGCATCCTGATATTGACGGGGTGTCAGGCCAAATGCTTTCTCATCCGCAGGTTTTATCTCGTGCAGGACATTTGGAATTATTCGAAATTTTTCTTTCTCCAATCATTTATTCCTTAAATAGTTATATTCCGGTTTAATTTATACATTTTCATTTGATTTTATTTGTTTTTACCAAGTGTTATTAAATACCTCGAAAAGCCTTATATTTACTGAATATAATCAATTCAACTTTTCAAGAAGTGTTATTTCAGATTATATCATCTTATATCAAGTCATAAGGGAAAATATAAGGGAAATCCATTATTAAAGAAATTTAGGAATTGTAGTTACTCATAGTAAATAATTGAAATGGCTTAAATCGATACTGAGGGATATTATTAATTCAACCCCATATGCTTACTCAAAAGTTTCACATATGAAAATTCGCTCGGATTGTTTCTTAAACTCACTGAGAGCAAAAAATTAGGCAGCTATGAATTTGATCTTCAAAACTCATAACTGCCTTGTATTTTCCATCTGTAATACCAGAATAAACATGATGATATATCACATCTGAAAATGCTGCCAGCATAAGATATCCCACTATATTAAATAAGCTTCTGACCTAAAGCCAGAAGCTTATTATTCTATACGTTAATTACTAAAGTTTACTCCCAGTAACCATTTGCATTGAACCAGTACTGAACTCCGTCAACCCAGAGATACTGATTTACTGGATACCAGCCTGAAGCATCCTCATACCACCAGCCAGTGCTATCTGAACACCAGTGGCCACGATTATATTCCGTAACCCAGGCACCATCTGATCCAAGCCAGTAGCCATCACGATATTCACTGTAATCCATATATCCATCAGCAGTGAAATAGTACCACTTACCATCTATCTTCTGCCACTGACTAACTGGATACCAGCCAGATGAATCTTCAAACCACCAGCCAGATTCATTTGACTTCCACTCGCCAGTAGCCTCATAGGTTTGAGTCCCGTCCTCGTTATACCACTTTCCATTTATCCATTCATTAGAATAGGACTTAGTATTATTTTCACTATTATCACTATTATTACTTAAAGAAGGATCATTTTTATTATTATCACTATTATCACTATTATTTCTTAAAGAAGGATCATTTTTATTATTATCACTATTATCACTATTATTACTTAAAGAAGGATCATTTTTATTATCATCTTTTTTAGAATTATCACTTGCCTTTGGAATAGCTTTCTTATCCCACTTTGCATAAATAGTAGTATTCGAATATATTTCTTTGTTAAAATCAAAAGCCTGTGTCAGATTTTTATCAGCATACCAGCCAGCAAAAGTAAATGTGAAATCAGCCGTTGCAGCCTTGGAAGGATCAGCTGGCTTTGTAACCTTTTCACCAGAGGTAAGTGTTTCAGATGCAACACTGCTTCCACCATTTGTTTCAAAGTTAATAACATAATCATTTACACAAGGAAATCCATCGAGTGAATCTTCTAAGTTTACAAGCTTATTATTATAGTATGTTTTTGTTTTATCTGTATAGCTATAGCCATAACTTTCAACATACTCTCCAAGACTTACATTTTCTCCCGAAGAAAAAATAAGCATATATTTATGTCCTTCTACAAATGTATCGTCCTTCGTTAGAACTCTCTGTTCATCTATATCTCCCCACTGTATCTCACTTTCCAGACTCGGAATACCTGTCGAACCCGGAAAACTAATCGTCGTTTTTTCTGCCGGATGAGTTCCAGGGCTTGGAATATCCATAGAAAAATATATCTCCTCAAGATCAGTATATCCAAAAACACCTAATCTATAATTACAAACCACTTTAGTTCCATCATTTATATAAAGCATAAGATAATCCACTTCTTTTAATTCATATATTTCACTAATGCAACTTGCAATATCATCTAACATATTATCTTCGTCAAGAGCGTATTCATAGCCTTTAACAGGAAGACCACGCGTAGGTCCATCATAATAAGACTCTCCCGCTTTTCTTCTTTTCCATATAAGCTTTATATCTTTATTAAGAGAATAAGTCTTCCCACCAACAGTTAAACTGGTGACTTTTCCATCATCAGGAATGTATTTATGCGCCTCAGAAGCAGTCTCTGGAGAATCACATGTAATGGTTACTGATACTACATTATAAGAAGCCGCCATTACATCCGAAACCTTCCCAGAGCTTCCAATTCCAGAAATAATAATAAATATCGCAACAATAGTGGAAATTATCCTTTTGTAACTTTCCATTCTAGCTCTCCTTTACCTAAAAATCTTTAGTAAATCAGTTCTACAAACTATATCTTTAATTCCTTTTGCATTCTAACATATAGACTCTATTTATTTCAATAATCTATCATGGTATCACCCTTATCCTCTTATGGATAATTTTATAATTTCTCATCGTTCAAATAATCTTCTATGGTTTAACATAAATACTTTTCTAATAATTCTATATTCTCTATTTCTATTTTTTTATAATTATTTATGATATCATCGACATCATTCATCAATATTTTACGTTTTATAGTCTCATCTTCTGCAATCAACCTATCCAACTGTTCATGATTACTTCTAATAGAGGTTTCACTTTTCACCCTTTGATGTCCTATTATAGAATTATTGATACATATCAATGCTTTATCAAGTTTTCCAAGTCTAATACATAATTTATGAATATGCCCGGTACAATTATGTATAATATTAGCCATATCAGGATTATCCCATTGAGTATCCCACCGCTTTTTCGATTCTTCCACACTTTTCACTTCTACAATAGATTTTTCCACAGCTTCATAAAATCCGATGTAAGAATCACATTGCTTGAAAACCACTAATAGAGTATTTAAAATCAAATCTGAGACTGAATCCACCGATTCTTCGCAATACGTCCACCATTTATCCCCCGGACCGATCAGTTCCCCAATTCTACGGCTCTCCAATAAATATCGGCTTGAAGTTGTATACAATGGGGTAATTCCAAAATTTACAGTAAAATGATCTCCATTAAATTTTTGAAATCCAAAACACTGTACTATTTACCCTTTGGACACTCTTACATAGTGAGAATTCCTTGTTTTAAATCCCATCTCTTTAAGGGCTAGTTTTATTCTTTTTCTAATTTCCTTAAACACTTCACTTTGTTCCATTTAATCTAATCCCCTTTTTCACCCAAAAATATAAAACATGAATGAACATTTTCAAAATCATAACTAAATTCACTATTAACTTCATATTCCATAACATCTATTATCTTTCTATCTATGCTCTGAGTAAAACTGTAATATTATGGCATCATCTGCCCCATAATGTTCCGGAATAACTTACTATCGCTAAAAATTGTAATTAACTTAAATGGAAGTTAATCAGTATCTC
>JAILGP010000178.1 GCA_024696635.1 Eubacterium sp.
TTTATCTTTTCTTTACCTGATACTCATTCCATTACCCTTATGCTTTCTTGCCAACCTTCTCAAACAAAGGAAACATAATAGGGTATACGCCCATAATCAGAAACATAATGATTGCATAACGAGCCGTCCTGATCAGGAAAGTGGCAAGACTCGTGCCTGCAAGGAACTCCTTGTCAAAAGGCATCTTTAAGAGAGAATTTACCACTAAATATATCACTACCGCACCGAGTACACGAAGAATCATAGTGGGAATCCTTCGTGTATCCTCGTAATTTACATATCTGCGCTCAAAGGAAAATGCTGCTACGGCATCGATCAGGCACCCGAGAGCAGTGAAATAATCAGTCGTGCGCACATAAAACACTCCCGGAAGTGCAGATATCAGCAAAATCAGATAATACAGCCATTCCTTATGTATATACCGGTCAAGCATTGCGTTGAACCGCACCTTGTCATCAGTAGCTTTCTGGTCATTGTAGTAGAAATGGAGATATATACGGCGCTTGTCGGTAATAACTTCACCGGAGCGAGGCTTTTCCTCTTTATATTCCCATTCTTCTGTGAATGACATGACATAGAACTTCAGCTCGGAATTATAGTTAAAGCGGGTGACGAAATCATCACGGATCTTGTTAAGGCGGCTGCTTACAAGCAGGTATGTTGCTCCATGGAACTGGCGAAGACAGATATCTGTCGGTACAGGTCCGGTCTTGGAGGATATAAGGCTGGCTTCGTACTCAGCTTTGAGACGGTGAAAGTTTTTGTTGGGCTTGAAGTTCGTTCCATCATACTTGCCAATGTACTCACGCTTATGATCAGCCTGCTGCTTTTCTGCGTTCCAGAATGGGTGATCAATATATGCGTATCCATTCTGAATGCGGACTTTGTCAGTAATCCAGGGCTCATTTATCTTGATTTCCGTAACTCACCTCATTGGTATAGTTATACCAAGAAATTGGTGGAATATCAAATAAAATCTATGCTTTGTATATGTCAACCGAAAAATCGGTCAAAGGGGATGCGGACATTTTCTTGGAATAGTTATTTAGTCCAAGAAAACGTCCGCACCCCCTTTTCAAATATCTAGAATTTGCTATTGCAAGAGTTATCCGAAATCGACATTTACTTCTGCAAACTGGAATCTCAGATTCCATTTCACCTCTAAAATTTTTTCTGCATGTTTATCCCAAGTTCAAAATACTTTTTTCAAATTCTTATATACAATTCCAGTTTACCTATGATCGGTAGGATATGCCCCCACCTTAAATTAGCAGAGCCTTTCTCACCAACCGTGATAACATAATACGAAAAAATGATATAATTATTATAATTTAATAAAAATATGATTTCAAGGGTATGTGTCAGAATGTCACATAAAAAATCTCCCCTGATATAACTAACAGGAGAGATTTAATAATTACCACAAAGTCAACTTAAGTAACATATTCAGTTTCAAAAAAATTCACAAATAACCTACAATTCCATATTACTTATCGTATCTTCCCACTATGCAGCTCTTCTTGCAGAAGCATATGCCATAAGATTTCACTCCCATATATCCGTCATCAAGTACGCCTTCCTCGTACTTCTTATCCCTTATCTGGTCATAGGCTTCAAAAAGTCCATCCTCCATCTCGTTGAACTTCTTACGCACCTTGATTTCAAAGATGATAGCGGGATCCTTCGGGCGGTTCGGATATAACACTATATCCGGTCTTCCATCACCTTCCTCACGATTTGATTGTGCGGTGTATCCGGGTACCCCGTACATAAGCGAGAGAAAATATCCATGATAGAAAGCTTCGTCACTGTCAAATGTGCTTATGCTTTTTGCAAGTAGGTCGCTCACATAGTTTTCGACGGCATCAGTATCACCTAAAAGCACAGCCTTATGAAGCACACTTCTGTCCGCACTCTTTACCTGTTTGTCGAACCAGCCCCTTATCTGATTAGTATAGATACTGCGTATCTCAATATTAGGGATCTTCATGGTGAGATATATGATTTCTTCTTTATGCTCATCTCTTCTCTCCGACACCTTCTTCATATATCCGGTAAAGAACAGGAAGTTCCACAGATTATCCTCCGACTCATGAATATCGTCATAAGTGATATCCTCATGAATCTGCTTTTCTATGGTTCCTCCATTTATCAGTATGTCAAGCTCCTTCTTCATCTCATCATCCGCCTGCCATATCATATCCTTTATTATCTGGTTGGATGATGTGTTGGCCCAGAATGGTCTGGCAAATTTTCTCTTGTCCAGAACAATGGATCTTACATAGTTTATTATGCTCCATGGATTATATATCTCCGTGTCACCAAACAGATATCCGTCATACCACTGCTTAGCCTCAGGAATATTTTTCTCTATGCCGTAATCAATAAGCATCTTTTCCGTTTCTTCCTCTGTAAATCCAAAACCTTCAGCAAAAGTATCATCCAATACGGAATTGATCTGCAGATGATTCAACCCTGTGAATATACTCTCCTTGCTTATTCTTAAGCATCCGGTCACAACCGCCCTCTCCAAGGCATCATTAGTCTTAAGGGCTGATTCAAAAAGAGATCTGATAAATCCCACCATCTCCTTATAGAATCCCTCATAATAAGCATTCTCCAAAGGTACGTCGTATTCATCAAGAAGAATGATTACGTTCTCGTTATGATGAAGCTTAAGACATTCTGAAAGAGTTTTAAGTGCAGTAGAGTAGCGCCCCACTTCCTTTGTAAACTCCTCCTTTTCTTCTTCCCTGCTTTTATATTCCTTATCTGTCCATGCATATGCTTTTTTATAAAAACTCTTAAATACCTCTTTTTTCTCCTCGCTTAGTATATCTGATTTTTCAAGATATGAATGTCTTTCAAATTCTGATATTATCTCTTCTCGAAGCTTCATAAATGCATTATAAAAATCCGGCTGCTTCGCCGACTTAAGGGAGAGCTTGATGACCGGATACTTTCCCATCATGGAAAGTATCTTATCATCGGCATCCATGATCTTCTTTCCTTCAAAATATCTTCTTTTATCTATTACATTACCGTTATAATCGTATTCCAGTTCAAAAAATGTACGCAGCATGGAAAGGGCAAGGGTCTTTCCAAAACGCCTCGGCCTTGTAAAAAGTGTTACTTCTCCGCCCTTCTCCACGACATCTCTGATGAGCATTGTCTTATCAATGTAATACATATCATCATCTATAAATCTCTTGTAATCCTCATATCCTATACCTATCTTTTTCACTCTTAGCACCTCCCAAATACAAATCTATTCATAATTTATACATTTCTTGCCTGCTAAGGATTTCCAATAATATAAATCTTTCTGATATAAATAATTCTAACCCAAGTTCGTTCATTTTACAATACCATTCCAAAGAAAAGAAAAAGCAAGAAAAGCTTCCATCCTTCTTGACCGCCACAACATATACCTTGAAATTATTCTTGAGGTTGATCTTCTTGCCGCCTACTTTGGTTACAACAGCTGATGTCTTGGTGGTAGTGCGTTTTGCAGGTGTCTTAGAGAAGCTCTTACCACAGTAAGCCACATATACCTCATAACCTGTTGCATCCTTCACCTTGCCCCATTTAACCGTTATCTTGGAACCCTTCTGTATAACCTTGAATTCTGCATTGATTGACAGATCATCTTTGTTATCCTCGACAACACCGGGAGCAGGTGTTTCTGCTTTCTTCGCATATGTGTAAGTATAGGTCGTATCCTTTGTAATTGCTGTGTCTGCGCTCGGTGTTACATCCCAGCTTCCTGCCTTGTAAGTATCGTTCGGTTTACTTCCGACTGCCGGAATATCTGCCGCACTAAGCTTTAATGTATCTCCCTCGTATCCTGTAAGGGTAACGGTCTTGTCTGCTGTCGCTGCTTCTCCGTCTCCTTCATTCCATGAACCGTTCACTACCTTGAAGGTTACTTTTGCAGAAATCTTCGCCCTTATCTTAGATGTTATACATGCTGCCTCGGTATCAGTATGATTTGCATCACCCACAACCTTGTACCAGACGTAGTAGGTTCCGGCGTCGGTCGCTGCAGGGATGGATGTGGTAAAAAGGTTATCATCCGTCGAAGCCGTGTTCTCGGTGGTCACTGCATAGTACAGTGTGCCGCCCGTGGCTTCCACCAATTGGTCTTTGTAATGCACATGTTTCGCGCCTCCATAAAGTTTCTTGGAGGTTAGGCTTGCCGGCTTGCGTCACCTCTTGCTTACATATGTCATTCTAGGAAACGCCACGGAATAAAACGTTCGTCAAACGGTCAACTTCTGTTGACCGGTAGTCAACTCAAAAAAGTAAAAAAGAAAAGACGTATGAAACCAAATGTCTCATACGCCTCATAGGATTTATGATTATAACTTTGTAAATTCA
>JAILGP010000146.1 GCA_024696635.1 Eubacterium sp.
CTTACTATACTCCTGCTTTTTCTGGATCAAATGCAAATCCAAATCCTGCTGCACCAAACTCATTTGGTCAAAACAATACTTACGGACAGGCTTATAACCCTCAGCAAACAAGCTTCGGTCAGACTCCTGATCCTTATGGACAGGCTTATAACCCACAGCAAACAAGCTTCGGTCAGACTCCCGATCCTTATGGACAAGCTGATAACTCACAACCTATAAGCTTCGGTCAGACCCCTGATCCTTATGGACAAGCTGATAACTCACAGCCTATAAGCTTCGGTCAGACCCCTGATCCTTATGGACAGAATCCAAATAACTTTGATCCATCTGCTGATCCTTATGGACAGAATCCAAATATCTTTGATCCATCTGCTGATCCTTATGGACAGAATCAAAATAACTTTGATCCATCTGCTGATCCTTATGGACAGGATTCAAATTCCTTTAACCAGGGTAATCAGGATAATCCATATAACAACTAAATTATAAATATTTTAAAATATAAAGAGGGAATAAGATAATTTATTTATTCCCTCTTTTTTATATAAATTCAATTTTCAAATATAAAAACGGTAAAATTCAATTATTTAGTACCAAATATTCTATCTCCGGCATCACCAAGACCAGGACATATATAAGCATCCTCATTTAATTCCCTATCTACATTTCCAATATATATCTCTATATCAGGATGGGCCTCAGCCAGACGTTTTACGCCTTCAGGAGCCGCTATTATACAAAGGAACTTAATAGCCTTACCCCCTCTCTTCTTTATATAATCAACAGCCGCTACAGCAGAGCCTCCCGTAGCAAGCATAGGATCTATAACAACTATAAGTCTCTGATCAATTGGTTCAGGAAGCTTGCAGTAATACTCATGTGGTTCATGTGTTTCCGGATCTCTATAAAGCCCCACATGACCAACCTTGGCAGTTGGAACAAGAGCTGTTATACCATTTACCATTCCAAGTCCTGCACGAAGTATAGGAACAACAGCCAGCTTCTTTCCCTCAATAACAGGTGATATGCACTTTTCAATAGGTGTTTCAACTTCAACATCCTTGAGGGGTAAATCTCTAAATGCTTCGAAAGCCTCCAACATAGCTATCTCTTCTACCAGTTTACGAAACTCATTTGTTCCAGTATCCTTATCTCTAAGAAGAGAGATCTTGTGTTTAATAAGAGGATGATCCATTACAATTACATTTACATAATCCTTATACA
The DNA here is from genome assembly GCA_024696635.1 of Eubacterium sp. Classification (GTDB taxonomy): domain Bacteria; phylum Bacillota; class Clostridia; order Lachnospirales; family Lachnospiraceae; genus Eubacterium_Q. The sequence goes on from JAILGP010000146.1 coordinate 1,225, forward strand.
TATACTTTCTACTCCTCCATAATAAATACTTAAAAGAATTCGTTAATAGAAATATAGATATATATTTAATATCTAACATAATTTTAACACAAAAATAATGATTTTAACATATTTATTATTCTATTACCTCTTCCTCCATATAATAAAGCCTTGCAGCAAAATCAGAAAAAATCCTTGTTTTCTCATTAAAGCCTGTACCTGCAAATGCTGGCGAAAGCTTTACTCCCGCACACATAATAGCAGAACCAAACATTCGAATATCCTCTTTTTCCCCCTCCAGTTTATATAGCCTGGATATGATTTCCTGCATGTGAGAATTAGGTTTAATATGCACTGGAGCTGCCACATTAATAAGATCACCAAATTCCTTTATATTAACCTTTACTTCCTTACTATAAAAATGATAATACTTATCAGGTGAAAGACCAGTAGCCCTGAAATATTCATAAGTCATATCAGGAACTACCATTTTCTGAATAAGCATACCAACCGCTTTTTTCTTATCAGGAGATACCACTGTCCATTCAGTCACATTATTATTATTTTTAGTAAGTATGCTTCCACTTACTGAGCTTCCACCCATAGAAAGACCATGATCAATTCCAGGAAGTCCACTGGTTCCGGTAAATGTCCTGCCCCTATATATCTGTCCAAATTGAAACACCTGTCTATATTCTTTATATTCACTAATCTGACTCTTAATCTGGGATAGCTCCTCTTTACTCAAATCAGGAAGATTACATTCATATCCAAGACAGCCTATAGCCGCAACTGAATATCTTGACCGTAAGGGTGTATTTCTAAGAGTTTGATGATTAGTCCCTCCTGATACATGAGACCCCCAACAGCATTGTGGATAACCATAGCTATAACCAGTCTGAATCTCAGTTCTAACCATGGCATCTGTATCATCACTTCCCCATATCTGAGGAAAATAAGAAAGAACTCCCAAGTCAAATCTATTACCTCCAGCAGAACATCCTTCGAAAAGTATATCCGGGAATCTCTTAGTCAGGACCTTCATACAATAATAAAGACCCATAATATATCTATGCCCCACTTCCTCCTGATTTCCTTCGGTCCCTATATTTTCAGAATATACATCGGTAAAGGTTCTATTCATATCCCATTTTACATATTCAATATTAGCCGAAGAAAAAACCTTGGACATGGATTCAATTATATATTCCTGAACCTCATTTCTACCTAGATCCAGTATTCTTTGATTTCTTCCTTCAGAATGCTCTCGTCCCGGAATCTGTATAAGCCAATCAGGATGTTTTCTATAAAGCTTGGAATTAACATTTACCATTTCCGGTTCTACCCAGATACCAAAGGACATACCCATTTGATTTATTCTGTCGCAAAGTCCTTTAATTCCATGAGGAAGCTTATCTTTATTTGGATACCAGTCTCCCAGGGAAGAGTTATCATCATTTCTTTCTCCAAACCAACCATCATCCATTACAAAAAGCTCTATCCCCACTTCACTTGCTGTCTTGGCAAGTTTAAGCAATTTCTTCTCATTTATATCAAAATAAGCAGCTTCCCAGCTATTTATAAGAATAGGTCTTTCCTTATTTGCCCACTTACCTCTAACTATATGATTTCTGATAAAGCTATGCATATTTTGGCTTAGCTTGTTAAAACCCCTATCAGAAAATGTCATAATAGCTTCAGGACTTTCAAATTCTTCTTCCGGATATAAGGTCCAGGAAAAGCCTCTGGGATTTATACCCCAAAGTATTCTTGTTTTTCCAAACTCATTAACCTCAGCGATTTCAGCATGATTCCCGCTATATATAAGATTCATACCAAAGGCTATACCGCTATGTTCAGTGGTATAAGGAGTTGAAAGCATAAAAAATGGATTTGCTTTACTTGAAGAGGTTCCTGTATAACTGGAATTAATATGCCTTCCTGCAATAAGAGGAAAATCCTTCCTGCTCATCTCCCTGGCCCAGGCTCCGTTAAAGGTAGTCATTACATAGCCAGATTCAGTCATATCCAGTTGAGCAGACATAAGCTGTTTTATGATTATTGGCTCATCCATATAATTAACTATTTTTGCTGTTCTTGAGATAATATTTTCTTTTTCAAAAACATAATAATCAAGATAGAGTCTTACATCATGAAACCTTTCCTTAAGAACTAACCGTAGATGATTTGCCTCCCCAGAGATTCCATAGGAGGAAGGTAATGTAATAAGATCCTCTTTATCATTATCAATATTATAGGCTTCAAAAACAAAATCTGAAGTCCTGCTCTTATCAGAATATTCAATTACAACAAAGGCTTCGCGATTATCTCCCTTACCCTCTGAAGAAACCTCCATACAAAGATTATTAAGAGTTACAGCTGGAACATCTGACCTGTATTGATTATTATTGCCAAGAAGAAATTCTTGTCTTTCCACTAGACCATCAAGACTATCTGTAACTCTGATTCTTTTTCCATAATAAAGATGTTCTAATATTCCATATGGGGTCACCCTCATAAGATAGGTAGTATCTTCTGTATTTAATATAAAATATTTGCCGCCATCAATTATCATTTAAGTCCATTACTCCCTATAAATAATTAATCTTTAATCCGACTTACGACTCTTAAGCTCCTTACCTATTTCTTCCATCTTTTCCTCTGTAAGTATAAACTTCTTTCTGAATACAATCAGTGCAATTATAAGTCCAATAACAGGAATAATAGTCATGGTCATTCTAAGCCCCAGTTTAGAGGAAGCAGCAACATCCTTAGAAAAATCATATACCTGTTCAGCCTCTTCTCCTGATTCTGCCTTTAGATTATTAATAGAAAGACATACGGATGCTATAAGGGCTGCCACTCCTGACGCCAGCTTAACAACAAAGGTCTGCATAGAAAAAATAACTGATTCGTCTCTTCTATGGTTTTTAAGGTCCCCGTAATCAACTGTATTTGCAAGAAATACTGTAGTAAGAACCTGAAGCACACCATTTGCAGCAAATATAAAGAAACCAGGGATAAAAAGTATAAATACATTATCCATTCCTGTAAATGTTATCGCAAAAAGGACACCATAACCAATTATGGCACTTGCAAGACAAAGATAAAATATCCTTACATTACTTGCAAATTTTCTGAGTAATGGATAAAAAATCATCATAGATAGAATCTGAATAGCTCCACCAAACATATTAAAAAATGTATAGCTTCCCTTCCAGCCTTCTCCACCAAAATCATATTTAAAGAAATAAATTACAAGATTGGATGTAATATAAACAGAGGCATTAATAAGAACTATTGCTATAACAATAGTCATTGCCTGGTCATTGCTTATAAGAGCCTTAAACATGGTACCAACAGATGGTGACTCCATATCAACAGTTGCCTCTTCTTTAATATTTATACAGGTTATCAATATAAATAAAAGAAAAAGTATAGCAACAATAAGGCTGAACCATTTAAAGCCTGCAATTTCCACCTGCTTAGCACTAGCATCTGCTCCTGCAATACCTTTACCTATGGCATTTACAATCATAACAGTAAAAATAGTCACAAGAGCCGAACCTACACCTGCACAGGACCTTGCCAGAGTTGTAAGCCCTTCTCTCTCTTTGCCACTCTTAGTAAAGGCCGGAATCATTGACCAGTAAGGAATATCCATCATTGTATAGGTTACTCCCCATAAAATATAGGTAATTGCCGCATATGCAACAAGCCCACCAGGACTAAGTGATGGAGGACATGCAAACATAAGGAAAAGAATAATAGCATTTGTAAGAGTACCAATCATAAGCCAAGGTCTGAATTTACCCCATCTGGTTTTTGTTTTAGCAACTATAATACCCATAATAGGATCATTAAATGCATCAAATACCCTTGCCGCCATAAGAATAATTCCCATAGCAATAGCATTTACTCCCAGTATATCCTGAAAATAATAAAGTACATAACTTGCGGAAAGCATATATACCATATCCTTTCCAATTGCCCCCAAACCATATGATACTTTTTCTTTTAGCCCAAGCTTCATAAGCAACTCCTCCGTCTCATTTATTTTGTAATTCTAAATTCGATAGAGCTTGTAACGCCTGCTCCGTCAGTAACTATAAGTCTCGCTTCTCCAGCTTTACCAGTGGTTTTTATATAGGTTCCGCCCATACCTCCCTGAAGTGATATTATTTGAGGTCCTATAACCTCAATAGGACCAATTGTTGAAAAAGTAACAGGATCATTAGAAAAATGTAATATATTTCCATAATTATCCTTATTTAAAATTCTGATTGCTGCCACATCATATGTATCTCCTTCATGAAGCAAAGTATGTGACGCCTTTAAATCCAGGTATCTGGAAGTCATAGGAGCAAGAACAAGCTCCTTAACAATCTGATCATCCTTTATTGCTTCAAATCTATAGGTAGTGGATTCTCCACCCCAGTCCCCAACATATTTATTATACATAGCAACTGCATCTGTCATACTCATACGATATTTGACTGATACATATCCTGCCTTAGCCATCATAAGCTTTGACATACCATAGAGCCCAACCTTTGCAACCTCATTAAGAAGCATCTTCAGATCTTCTACCTGCTTAGAAGACATATCAGGTTCCCCTGCCTCAATAGCATCTCCAATATAATCATTAATAGGAATAGGGCCATGTAAAAGATTTTCAAATGGAGAATCTTTCTGATAATATTCCTTTATAAACCTATCATTCTTATACATCTTAACGCTGTCAGCATTTGTCAGAATATAGACCTCTCCCCTGTTACAGCCAGGATGTTCGCCAATATCCATTGATGAGGATAACTCAAGAACGGGCTTTTCTTCAGACTGTATAGAATAAACAAAAGCTGCAAGCTTAGGATTCCTGAACATATCCATTACTCCGTGGTAACAGATTCTATCTCCACTTCCAAAGTCCTTATGAGTATTATAATCAAACATACACCAGCCAAAGGAACCAGCTATATCCGACTGCTTAGCTACCTCATCAAGAACATTTGCATGCCTCCTCATATGTTCCATCCTATGTTCTTCCCAGTCGAAAGACTTAGTTGGATACATATGACCATTATATTCACTTATAAGATAAGGTTTATCATTATTAGAGCTTATATCAATTTTCTTCTCACACCCCTTATTATCACCTGTATGAGAAAAATCATTATATGTATAAACATCCTCTAAAAGACTTCCCTTCTTATAGCATCTTACACCGCCTGTCTGGCGGCTTGGATCAAGCTTTCTACAAACCTCATTTGTTCTTGTATAAAATTCATCATCATCAACCGATTCATTTATTCTGACTCCCCAAAGAATAATTGAAGGATGATTTCTATACTGAGTAACCATCTCTCTTACATTATCTACAGCCTGGTCCTTCCATTCATTGTCACCAATATGCTGCCAACCTGGTAATTCTGTAAATACAACAAGACCCAGTTCGTCACATTTATCAATAAAATAATGGGACTGAGGATAATGTGATGTTCTTACCGCATTAAGGCCCAGTTCTTCTTTTAAAATCTTTGCATCAAATTCCTGCATGGATTTAGGCATGGCATAACCAACATAGGCATAGCTTTGATGACGATTAAGACCTCTGAGTTTTACCTTACGTCCATTTAAATAAAATCCATTTGTCTTAAAGAAAGCCCTTCTGAAACCAATCCTTGTTTCATTTATATCTATAACCTGTCCATCAATATCTTTAGAGTCAGGATCAGAAAGCCTTATTAGCTCAGTTTTAATATCATATCTAGCAGGATTCTCTATATCCCAAAGCTCAACATCCTGTGTAAGGGAATTAATTTCAAATGTTTCTTTATCCCTACCTGAGGACTTTTCATTAATACTTGCTACTTCGTCTATTTTAAGAGCAGATACAAGCTTGTAATCCTGATTACTGCCTGTTTTTCTTATATATTGTTTCACTCCAAGATTATCTGTAGTTCCCCATATTTCTAGCTGCGAAATAGTCTGAGACGCCTTAACCTTTCTTATTCCATCTTCTTCATATTTATCAGCAAGCTTTGTTGTGATGAATATATCGCTTATATATGTTTCTTCCTTTATATCGATATAAACATCTCTATATATACCACCATAGGTCATATAATCTATAACAAATCCAAAAGGAGGTATATTGAGGCTTTCTCTACTATCACACCTGACTACAATAACATTCTCAGCTCCATAATTAAGATTATCACTTATATCTACCGAAAATGCTGTATAACCACAATGATGTCTTGCAACAATAAGACCATTGACATAAACCGTGGCATCATGAGCAACCCCGTCAAATGTAAGTATAATTCTCTTTCCCTTCCATTCTTCTTTTGCTTCAAATACCCTTCTGTAACCACTGATCATCTGATAAATATTTTCATCAAAATAATGATATGGTGTTTCCTTAACCGTATGAGGAATACGGACAGACTCCATATCATTAAAGTTATAATTGATATCCGACATTTCCTGTCTGAATTCTTCTGCAAATCTCCAATCATTATTAAGATAAATACGCTCCATAAGCGGTCCCTCCCAGTCATTTCTCATAGCTACATCTTAACATGATTAATATATAAATGCACGTTACTAATCAAGGATAATGTAAACATTTTCAAAATTAAATAATAAGTAAATTGCTTGTAAATGTATTTATCTATTTTTAATATAATAGAAAAGAGAGCCCGATAAACCGGACCCTCTTATTAAAATAAAAAGAAAGAAG
>JAILGP010000156.1 GCA_024696635.1 Eubacterium sp.
TCTTTTGATTTATCCTAATGGGAAGATTTTCTTGTAGGAAGATGTCCTGGCATATATCCTATTATCGATTTTTTCATATCTGGATCATAATAAAAATATATCCTTATCATATTAAAATCCAGCCCTTTGCCAACCTTAATATGTAGGTCCATAATAGCCTTTTTACCATAGTAACGTATCGTATAACTATCTTTATACATATCAGTCGCCCCTTGCCCACTACTGACAAATTCAACCTTGTAGCCTGACTGCTCAGGATCATATTCCCGGCCTATCTGAATAGGTGCAGCCTCACCACCATCATTTCTATATCTGGTATAACCAGCTATATAATGTATCATCATACATAATTTGTGAAAATCGATGGGTCTGTTATCATCATTCAGCGACTTAATTGCTTCAGGAAGAATAAGTAGTTCTTCAGAATAATATTTTTCAATCCATTCTATAAGTTCATCCTTTTTACTAACGGTGACAAAGGGCATATTAAATAAAGGCATATAGGTTTCAGTTGCATTTGAGAATATACCCTTCCTCAACTTTTCTTCCTTTAAAAGCTCAGCTTTAGCTTTATATAATTCTTTTTCAGTTTTTTCAACTTTATCCTTTAATCCATCTATTCTAAGTTCATTTTTTCCAATATCACTTAAAAGCTTATTCTGGGTTTTTTCAAGCTCAATAATCTCATTTTCCAGTCCGTCATTCTTTTTCTGTAAAAGACTGTTATCTCTTTTTAATTCCTCCAGCTGATTGCTAATCTGACTTATTTCCATCTCATAGGCATGAGATATATTCCCTTTATTTTCCTCTAATTCTTGGGACTTACCCAGTTTGTCTATATCCCACCATACTGGTTTAAATATAAATGGTTCAAAATTAAAATTCTTACGACAAGGCTCCCAAAGCCCCTTATTTTTAATTTCCTTCAAAAGATTCTCATTATCTTTTTCATAATAAATACTAGGATATTCCTGTTTATTAGTTGTCCTGTAATAGATAACCTGACCTTCACCCGCTACTTCAGCCAGTTCTTCTGAATTCATGGTCTGGGAGAAAAGTTTAAAACAGGTATCCTTCCACACAACCACATGAGCAAATCCCAGCATACTTTCTGTTCTTCTATCCACACCTATTTCATTTGCTTCATAATATTCATAGGGAATAAAAATAACAGGCATCTGCCTCTTATCAGACCCTATAAGATTATTATAAATCCTCTGACATTCCTGACCTGATTTACCATTAAGCATAATAGGTTTTTTAGCAAAGGCATATTCCTTATCAATTCCAAATTCACTAATAATAATATCCTTATCACAGAATAGACTTCTGACAAAGGAAGGTCTGAAGCCCTGAGCATCATCAATATTAGTATCAGGCTCCTTACAGGATTCCCTAATTCCTAAAGCTACAGAATCATCCAGTCTGCTTACAAATATCTCTGTCGTAAATACCCTTCCTTTAACATCATCTCTTTCTTTATGATTATCAGGTTCTACCAGCCTGACCAGCCAGGTTTTCTTTTCATCAATAAATGCTGTTTCAAAATCAATAAAGCTGAATCCATTGATATTATCAGCCCTATCAAAATTAAAATCCTTATATTTTTCCGGTATAGGATAATCATCTACAAGATATCTAAGATTTTCGCTATTTTCCAGAAATCCATCTTCAAAGCGGCTTTTGAACCACCCCATTATATAAAGAATAGTTTTGTAATAAACCTCTTCTATACAAAGATTTTGAGAAGAATAAAGCTCCAGAAATGCCTGATAAGTATAATACTTTTTAAAAAAAGCAAGCTTTGTTGATTTAGTTTTAAAATCCTGATTTGGTACAGTCTCTCTGGATCTGGCTATAAGCTCTTTAGCTTTCTTTTCTTCCTCTTCCTGTTTTTCCCTCTCCTTCAATAGCTTTGCTATTTTCTTTTTATAATTTTTATCCCCCATAGCTTACCCCATATATGTATGATTATTAAAAATAATGATTCTATAATCCATCCACTTATAATTATCAAAAAAGATGTTTTGGGATTTAATTTATAATTACATAATTATAATTCTGCCTTTTCCCCAATATGGCATATCTTATTCATCATCATTTCCCAGGCCATTATTAAGAAGTTCATTATATCTGGCGTTAGCCTCTAAGCTGTCCTTCTTGACCTTCCAGGCTTCTATCTCACTACATATAGCCAGCATCTCATCAACAACCATTTCAATACTCTTAGGTTTAGCCTGGAGCAAATAAGCAGTCATCCTGTCCATAGCCTTAGGGCTGCCAAGATTTTTTGCTATTTCACAGCCGAATTCTTCTGGAAAATCCAGGGACCTTACAGCTCTGACCAGATTATCCCTGGAACAAGTCCAATTCTTTTTATTATAATCCATAAAAACTAATCCCTTATTTTATATAAATACTTAATATCAAAAGAAATCAATCCCATTTTATAAATACTTAATACTAAAAGAAATCAATCCCATTTTTTCCATACATCCGGCTGATACCCAACAGTAGCCTTCTTTCCATTTCTAACTATAGGCTGCTTTAAAATCTGCTGATTTTCTAATATCTTCTCCAGCCTGTCTTCTTCGGCTATATACCTGATAAGAGCAAGGGCATCCTGGTCCTTTGCCTCCTGATCAATAAGATTGTCCATACCACCAAGAGCCTGAGCAACAGAATTAAATTCTCCCTTACTAAGACCCTTTTCTTTCATATCCACAAACTGAAAATTAATTCCCCTTTCCTTAAAGAATCTTTCAGCCTTTCTGGTATCCGGGCTTTTCTTTGTTCCGAATATCTGTATATTCATTACTTTTCTCCTTAATATGTATGAATTTAATAATAAATACCATTAATATTATCAATAATACCTTCTAGATGATAATACCTTCTAGATGATCCATCTCATGCTGAATTATCTGAGCTGTGAAACCACTGAACTTTTGATTTTTCTTATTGAAATTAATATCTTCATATTCAACTTCAATTTCCTTATATCTTTTTGTCTTCCTGGTTCCAATCAAGGATAAACAACCCTCTTCTGTATCATATAGTCCAGATTTAGAAATAATTACAGGATTATTCATAATAAGATTCATAAAGCCAAGAGAAACAATTATAGTCCTCTTCCTATAGCCAATCATATTTGCAGCCATACCCACACATATATCCTTATTTTCAGAAAGAGTGTCCTGTAAATCTTTTATGACATCTATATCATCTTTAGTTGACTTTATAGATTTCTGACCAAGAAAAAGCATATCCTTAACAATAGGTTTAATCATATAGTTTATACCTCATAATCCATACATACTCTGCTGGATGTAAAAGGCTTAACCTTGTTTACAGCCACATCCACATGTGCAGGATTTACCGCATATGCCTTAAGTGCCTCTTCATCTATAAATGTAGAATCCAGCATCAGATCACAATTTGAGCTTTCAAGAGGACAAATATTAACCTTAATTTCCACAATCCCAGGAATGATATCCTTAAGGCCTTCAAGCCCTTCCTTAATTTCTTTTCTAATTTTAACCTTTTCCTCTTCTCCATATTCTTCCTTTATTGCCCAAAGTATTACATGCTTTACCATAAATCTATCCTCCTAATTTTATTATTTAATCCTCACCCACCAGGTGTACTATCTTTGCCTCATGACCAACAGCCGGTAAAAACTTATTTACAATATCTTCTGTTTTGATTTTAAGGCTGGATGTACATACACAGGGATGACAGCCTATATATTCATCCTCCAAAACATCCTGATCTATAAGTAGATGAACCACTCTTTCTTTATCATTCATAAGTCCCATGATACTTACCGCTCCCGGCTCTATATCAAGATATTTAAGCATATCCTCAGCACCTGCAAAGGATAGTCTGGCAGAATTAATCTGTTTAGATAATTCCTTAGTTTTAAACTTCTTATCCCCCGGCATCATAAGCAGATAAAACTCAGTCCCCTGCCGGTTACACAAAAATAAATTTTTACAGATAATAACTTCCAATATCGCATCTATTGCATTGCAGGCTTCCATATTATCTGCAGGCTCATGATCGGTACGCTTATAACTTATTCCAATATTATCTAAAAAATCATATGTTCTTATTTCTCTCGGAAGTCTCCCTTCAAGATTCTCAGGTCTTCCATCATAAAGTTCCATTTAAACTCGGTCCTCCTATATATTATCCAAAGCACCACAAAATTACTTCTTATGAGCATTGGTAATTTATTTACATTTTCTTCCTGTCACTGCCTCAAAATGATATTTGACTATACCCAGATCAACCATTGCAAATGGACCTTTCTTAGGAGTAATTATAACCTCCTCATCATCTTTTAAAGTAACCAAAAATTTCTGCTGGTTAATGGCTGTTGGGGCAAGCATAGCAGCTACCATACCATTTTTAAACCATATAGGCATATCTTCTTCAGCCACATTACAAAGGTCGCCCACCTTTTTGGACTTATGCTTTACTCCAGATCCCTTTCCATAACCAAGGGCAATAACACAGACAATTTTTTCACCCTTTTGCTTATCTGCTTTGCATTTCCCCTTACTATAGGTTCCTCCTACCCAGCAGGTATTAAGACCCAGTTCCTGAGCCATAAGAACCATTCTCTCTCCATAATAGCCACAAAGTTCCTCCAAATTATCAAGAGATTTCCGACCTACAAGAGCAATATAATTAGTAACATTTTCAAATTTACCATAATGAGCAATAAGACTATTAAAACAATCCGGATCATCATAAATCACCTGAATATTTAGCCCACTATCTTCATTGCATCGAATAGCCAGATTATTAAGTTTTTCTCTTATACTTTCTTCTATTGAAATATCTTTAAACTGACGAACACTATGTCTTGCTTTAATCAAGTCCTTAATATTCATAAGAGCCTCCCATCAAATAAAAATCGACCATAACTTTCAAACAACAAAATCACTTACCCTTAATCTCAATCCTGTCAAGTATTCCCTGTACCCCCACATTCTGATGAGTCAGATACATTCTGTTTACATCTTCAATCAACTGATTATCCGCACCGGTTTTCTTCTGAATCCTGGACATGGAATAACCCCTATCTATATATTTTATAATTTTAGAAACCAGGCCATATAAATCTTTGTTTTTCTCGCTCTTCTCACTTAAATCCTTTACCTCAGGCACAGCAAAGTCAGCATGACCATAATATAAATCCTTTATCTCCGGCACAGAAGGATTGGCATGACCATAATAGATTTTCTTAGGTTTTAAAGAAAGAAGCCTCTGCCAGGTATCATAAATTAGTGTTCCTTTATGTGACTCTAATTCATACAGAGGATTAAGATCTCCTACAAATAGTATACCCTGGTCCAGCCATAAAGAGATACTGTCATCACTATGTCCGGGAGTATGATATATTTGCCCATCTATACCAAGATTTTTTAAAAAATCACGGCTATCTTCCAGAGAAATACTTCTTATATTTTCATCAATAAGAGGTTTAAATCCAAGGCCCGAATCCCTTGATAAAATATAATCAGAACTATGGACATATTCCCTTTGCAGATCGATTATCAATATAACAGGCCCCATTTCCGAAATCTCCTGACATATTCCCATATGATCGGGATGGAAATGCGATATAAGGACATAATCAATATTTTGAACCTTCTTACTCTTTTCTCCCATGGCCCTGCAAAAAGCCCCCAGAGTTCCGGCCCATCCAGTATCAAAAAGAATAGAGCCCCTATCTCCTTCTATAAGATATGTATTTGTACTTGAATATTTTAATTCAGTAATCACACTCATTATTAGCGCCCCAATAATATCTAAACTACAAAAGTATTATCTAATAATTTCTGCATTTGTTCCTTAACATTATCCGGTTTCTCGATTTTGACCTTGCCCCCAAGAGCTATGACCCAGGAAAGAAACTGATTACTAACAGCAACATCAACTTTTACAGTAAAATATCCTTCATCTGAAGGTCTAAGTCTTACATCTTTTCCAAACTGATCTATTATTATATTGGCCATTTCATTCTGGCACCTAAGACTTACATTTTGTATTTCTCCGCCATACATTCTGAAATAACGTTCATTATATTTGGTCTGATTCTGCCAGCTGAACTCTTTCTTCCCCTTACGATTCATTTCTGTTATAGACACCTGTCTCATCTTATCAACCCGGTAATGTCTGATTTCTTCCTTGTCATGATCATATCCAATAAGATAATATCTCTCATCATCGAAATGGAGAGCCCATGGACTTACATTATAAGGATTTCCATCCCTTCTAAATTCCTCTTCCCCTTTAACATTCCAGCTGAAATACTTAAAGCTTATAGCCTTATTTTCGATAATGGCATTATGAATAGTATCTATAGAATAATAAATACTTTCATTCATATTTTTTACTCTGCCTGCTACTTTAATCTCTCTATCAAGAAGCTTGGCATCATAAATGCTTATAGTTTTTTCTAGTTTTTTTATTAATTCCTTAGTCTTTTTTTCAGATATAAATTTTGAAGACTGTATAGCATCCACCAGGAATTTTATCTCTGCAATCTCAAATTCCCTATTTCCACAATGATAATAAGTTTTATATCCGCTATGTTCTCTTATTATCTCCATTCCATAATAATCTAGAGCATCCAGATCATCATAAATACTTTTACGCTTCGCCTCCACTCCGTACTTTGCAAGTTTTTCTATAATTTCAGGCATTGTTAACGCATGTGTATCATCTGTCTCCTCCTGCATGATTTTTGACAGATATAAAAGCTTAAGTTTTTGATTTCTACCCTTCATATTACCCTTCCCCAATATAATGAATCTCATAATATCTTACTAATACATGCTCTAAACAAAAATTTCTCTTATATAATTCACAAGAAACAATAAAGATAGAATAATTATACCTTTAATTATAATCTGAAACAATAATTCTTGATAAATTAACCACTCTATATGCCATATTACGAAAGAAAAATCATCACAGAAATATTCCTTTCTCATCCATTTTCTTAACCACATTTCTTCCCTTTTCCATGGAAATCCTTACAGTTTCCTTAGATAAATCAGTTAGATTACCAAGCTTTTCTTCAGGGAATATCCTGATAATTTGAGCTCTTTTATACCTATCATTTTCAGCCTCCACCTGGCGTCTAAGTTTTTCCTCTGGTTTAAGATATATAACAATTATCTTTCTATATCCCAGATCATAAAGCGGCTGAATAGGAGTATTAGGATTATCTCTTCCCATATAACCATCAAGCTTTCTTTCTATCCCTACCGTTCCCCCATCATATAGAAGTCTTTTATTATCCCTTTTAGGTGCATAAAGAAGGGGATGGGCAGCAGACTCCCTTACCAGCTTATTAACTGAATCTCTCCATTTAGATTTACAATAATTGTTCCAATAAAGATACCTATTACCACCACCAGCCTTACATACTGTAGAATACATATATTTATTTTCAAGCAATTCCTTAAAGTCCAAGTCCTTCCACTTATCCAGTAATTCATATATTTTTTCCTTCAAATAAGACTGAAGGATATCCTTACCCATTCCAAGCTTTTCAAATGTAAACCAATATTCCTTTTTCTCATCCATAGAAACGGGACTTGTAAAAACCAGAGAATTTATAGCACCTATTGAAGTACCAGAAAAGCCAGTGATTTTAGATGTAATCCCGAGTTTCTCCAGTTCTTCCCAGACTCCTACTTCAAATGCACCAGCACCTCCGCCACCTGAAAGAACTATAGCCATTTCCCCACTCACATCTCTGGCATTTAACATATATGAACATCTGTCATACTTCTTTTTCCTGTCATAATGACCAGAACATATAAATATCTCTATATAATAATCCTTATTAGCTCTTGCCCAATCTCTTATGCCACTTAAAAGGCACTTAGCCTCAAACTCTTCATGCTTACCAATAGTATATTTATCATTAGAATAAATATGCGGAATTATAATCCTCTTTATGCTTTTATCTTTGGCAAGATTTAAAATATTATGGCAGGACTTTATTATTGCATCACTGTAATAATCCCTGCTTTTCTTATCTGCATATCTGGGACTTACCACATGTATAATCCAATTAACGCCATATTCCTTAAGACCATAGGAACCTGTATATACCACAGAGGAAACAGACTGCCAGCCATAAGCTTCACATTCCTTCTTTAATCCCTCTCCCGCATATTTATGGACCTTATAATGCTGTTTAGTAATATCATGCGGCTTCATATCTGAATTAGTCTGGCATACAAGACATATATCTTCATAAGTATTATTCTTTAGAAAATCCATCATATCATCCTGAAGAATATTCACGATGCAGGCAGTATCCTTTACAAAATACCTTCTATTAGGACTGAATTTATTATTATCCTTTATCTCATTTTTTATACCTATTCCAGCTTTTACAATTGGCTTTACTGCTGGTTCCATGATTTTATATGTATTATCAATCACAGGTCCCACAACCTTCTTAACAGCTTTTTTTATTTTTTCTCTTTTCCCCATATAGTTTTCCTCGGAATAAATAATTTATTTTTATATTATCTCACACTTTTTCTCAAAATACATTCAAAAAGAAAAACTCCCAAAGCCTTCTGGTCGAATACCATCTTAGCTTTGAGAGCTTTCTCACTATCAAATAAAACCTTCACTATTTATTTAATGCATCAATATAAATATTGTAATTTCCTTAATCAGTTTCAGGCACTTACACCTATCAGTTTTCCACTTCCTACAAGCTTATCAGTTCCTATAAGCTTTCCTGTCCAGCCATTTACTGCATTTTCCATTTCATCTGCATCCTGCAGGAATTTTGATCCATAATATAATAAAGACCAATCCTTAAGAGGAATCACCCTTTCTCCATTCTTATCAAAATTACCTGACATAAATTCATCCACAAACATCTGCTGACTATACCTGTCCCCTTCAGCAATCTCAACATGATTAATATCCTTCTGGCAATACTTGCAGAAAAGATTTATAAGTTTTCCCTGTTCATTATCTATATCGTTCATTCTCTTTACAGAAAAACCCATCTTTCCGCATCTTGTACAATAATAATTATGAACACGTTCCATATAATTCTCCTTCACTTAAAAACACACCTTTAATTCCCGCACATTATCTATAAATTTATGACCATTTTTACGGTATAAACAAGTTTTATTTAACACCTATTATATAAGTGTAAAAAGAAAAACTATGTGTTTCATTATATGAAAAAAAATTAATATCTCACATATTCATAGCAGCCAATTAAATAATTCTAATTCTCTTATTTGGAGAAATAATAAAATTCAAAAACCTAGTTCATGGGTTTTATTAAATAAAGCAAAAAAAATGTCAATTCCTTACCCTAAGATAAGAAACCGACACTTTCTTTGTTTTTTCTAATTAAAACTGCTTCTGCATTCAGTTTTAAAAAGAGTATAATTTGTAGGATTTAGGCAAGTGCCTGACCAAGAGCCTTGCACTCCTCAAGAGCATCATCGTCAGGCGCGTTATTAGCCATAACGCCATCATTAACAAGTGCTGCACCAGCGCTGTCACATCTGTCCTTCCAATCTCTCATCCACTGGCCATCACCCCAGCCATACGAACCAAAGATACCGATTTTCTTTCCTCCAAGTGATGATTCAACAGATTCAAACATAGGATCGAATTCTGTTTCCTCAAGGACTTCAGCGCCCATTGCAGGACATCCAAATGCAATTGCATCATATTCAGAAACTTTATCAGCTGAGAATTCTCCAGCCCCCAGAAGATCAACCTCTGCTCCAGCTGCCTTTGCTCCTTCTGCTACTGCATTTGCCATAGCTTCAGTATTACCTGTTGCACTCCAAAAAACTACTGCTACCTTACTCATGATATTTCCTTTCCAGAGCATAGCTCTTATGTATTATTTTTCTCCGAAATAATCCGGAAGCTTTATGCACAAACCGCTAGCTGATCAAGGGTCATACCCATCTTAAATCTTGATACATAATCCTTTGTGCATCTTTTATATCTGTTAAAAATATCTTCAGCTTTAGGTACATCACCATAGACTTTCCAGCATCCGATACATTTTGAACATTCACCCTGATGATCTATAAATCCTTTTACATCTTCAAAGGGATAACCTAGAAAAAGTCCAATCTCATGAGGAAACTCTTTATTGGACTTAATACCTTTAAGCTTATTACTAAGGCATTTTATACAGGACATAGAATTTTCCACATCATATCCCAGCTCCTTTAAAAGAATTGAGGCATCCTTATCACAGAGATCTTTTTCCAGGAAGGACGGGCGATATATATAGATTAAGGCTCTGTGATTCAGACACCCAATTGGTATAGCCTTTATACCCTTATTTATAAAAATACTATTAACTCTTCTCAAGTCCTTCACAAGAAGACTATAATCACTATATTCACAGGAGAACAAATTTCCTGTCTTTATCCCCGCCAGAGTTGGCGAGCAATATTCAATTATCATTTCATCTGACATAAACAACCCCATAAGCGCAAATTAAATATATTTACCACTTGTTAGTATTATTTAATACTCGTTAGTTATATCATATCGCAAATAATATTTCAAGTTTTATTTAATAAATTTTATAATAAAAGCCCGGATCATATTATTAATATAAATCCGGACTTTATTTTTCTTATTACTCTAATCCCTTGAGACTACCTACCATATCCAGTTTTTTAATCTTCTTAGAAAACATAAGACTTACAAATAATGCTACTGCCAAAACAAATAAGGCTGAAAGTATGTAAAGAACCAGCGGAACATTTATATAATAATCATAATTATCCCCATTACTATTCATCATTACCGTAAGAGATGGTTTTCCAAAGGGTGAACCTACTAATATTCCAATAATTGCGAACCAAATATTTTCCTGATTAAGTATCCTCCTGATTTTCACCGTCGAAAGGCCCATAACCTTAAGAGTAGCAAATTCCTTAAGCCTTTCATGGAAGGACAGGTTACCTGCATTATAAAGAACAACAACTACTGTCACAACAGAAAAAATCATCATCATATAGAAAAGATATTTTATAACAGCATATCCATTTATAAATACCTCTTTGATTTTTTCCATATCATATACTGCAGCTACTCCACCCTTATCCTCATAGTCCATTACATTTTCATTAGTAAGAATTAATGAGGGTTCATATTCGCATCCACTTTCTTCAAGATCTCTTCTAAGTATTGTTATACCCGCAGTTTCCGGAGTTCTGTTTATAAGTCCTATTTCAGATTCATACCATTCATTTTTTGAATAAATATGCCAGTATACCTTATCTCCCACTTCAAGCCCCATTTCCTTGGAAAGACGACTTGTTATGGCTACAGTTCCTGGGATCATTGATGTAATATTAGTTTCTTCATCAGTTATATTCTGAAGGCCCTTTCCTTCTATTACAGTAATTGTCTGCTTATATTTTTCATCTGAGGAAGCATGAGGCTTTGCTGCAAGCTCAATCTGATCAGTCATTATCAGCTCGCCATCTACCTCATTGCATAAATCATCATAATACTTATTATTCTTATCCTTGGAAAGAGCCATCTGATAATCATAATTTTGAAGCTTATCAAAGTTCCAATCAACCACATCATCAACCAGTAAATAACAGCCAAAGGCATATATAACAAGAATTGTACCAACTGCAGTTCCAACAATACCCATTACCGCTCTAAGGGGTGACCTTGATACATCCCTCAGATTATACTGACTGCTGAATCCAAGTTTTTTCCAGAAGGGAAGTCTCTCCGCAAGAATTCTCTTAGCCTTCCTAGGGGCTGCTGGTCTGAGTGCCTCAGCAGGTGCAACCTTAAGAAGCTTCCTGCAGCTAAGAAATGATGCCATAACACATATAAGAACAATGATTGATGTTATTATATAAAACTTATAATTTATATCTGTATGTACATTTGGAATCATATACCATTCCATAAGCATATCAATCATAAGACCGCCTATAAGCTTTGGTCCTGCAATAAGGCCTGCCACCGCACCTATAAGGGATACAAAAAAGCTATAGCTCATATAGTGAAGTGCCACCTTCCACTTCTTAAGTCCCATAGCATTCATGGTACCTATCTGGGTACGCTGCCTGTCTACAAGACGACTCATGGTTGTGGATATTACAAGTATGGCAACCACAAGGAATATAATTGCAAATGTATAAGAAAAGGAATCATGCTGTTTGAGTTCATCAGCAACCCTCTTTATTCCCATTATAGAATCTTTATCTACCATAACAGCATAATTCTCATCAATGGCATCTGATATATCCCTCTCATAATACATAACCTGGCTAAGCCTGCTATTTTCCTCCTTAATTTTATCTGTCGCATCTTTTTTAGCTTCATCAGTTAATCTGACAAGCATTGTAGAATATGGAATAATCCTGATAATTTCCTGATCACTCATTTCATTTAGTTTTTCAAGCAGCATATCATTATCTATATCATCAATTGTCATCCCATATTCTTTAAGTTTACCTTCAATTTCCTCTATCTTATCCTTAAAGGCCTCACTCTCCTTCAATTCCTGAATATCAACCTTTCCACTTTTAACCAGCTTCTGTGCATATTCCCTGATTGGAAATGCCTTATAACTCATATATACATAAGCAAGGGTTTTAAAATTAATGTCAGAATCCTTTTCAGCCTTTGTATACTCATATTCGGGCTCCATTATAAGACCACGTACAATTTTCTCAAATTTAATACCCTCATACTCCAGCTTTATACTATCACCTACACATATATCCCATTCATTTGCAAAGGACCAGTTTAACCATAGGCCCTCCTCATCCTCTCCATCAAAGGGTATACTCTCTGATTCCTTTAATCTGTTTTCCTGACCAATATGTCCCTTATAAAGATAAGGCTTTAAAATATTACTTTCATCCATAAGGTATATATCCAGCTGTGCGCCTTCATAATCAATAGTTGTTCCCCTTATCTCAGTTCTAAACTGAGCATCCTCCACAAAGGATAGGTCTTTCACCTGATCAAGATTTTCTTTTTCAAAGCCCTCACTATATATCCATGCATCGGCAATATTGGTTTCTTCATGAAATTTATCAACAGCATTAGTGCTTCCTACTACATTAGATTCAAAACCTGAATATATAAATGTAGCTAAAAAGGAAAGTATCATCACAGATATAAACTGGCCAAGATTTCCTCTGACCTCTCTAAGCATTTTTCTAAATAACATTTACCACTCCACCTCCTCTACAGGAACTGGGGCATCATTTATCTTGATTTCTCTTATTTTGCCATTTTTCATACGAATAACCTTATCAGCACATTTAGCAATATCTGCATTATGAGTTACTAATATCACTGTATTTCCATCGTTATGAGATAAGTCTACCAAAAGTTTTAATACTCTAACTCCAGTCTCTGAATCAAGGGCGCCTGTTGGCTCATCTCCAAGAATTATCTTAGGATTTTTTGCAAGCGCCCTTGCTATTGATACTCTCTGTTGTTCTCCACCTGACATTTGGGAAGGAAATTTTTTTGAATGGTCTCTAAGGCCTACCCTGTCCAGCATTTCCATAGGATCCAGTGCATCCTTTACTATACTTTTAGTAAGTGCCACATTCTCATATGCTGTAAGACTTGGAATCAGGTTGTAAAACTGAAATATAAAGCCTATCTTATCCGCTCTGTAATCTGAAAGCTTTTTATCATTCAGGGATGAAACCTCAAGTCCATCAACTATAACCTTTCCTGATGTGGGTCTGTCCATTCCTCCAAGCATATTGAGAACCGTGGATTTTCCTGCTCCCGACTGTCCCAGTATTACAACAAATTCACCCTGGTCAATGGTAAAATCAATATGGTTTACCGCCACCTGTTTTCCTTCTCCTTGCCCATATTCTTTTAAAACATCCATAAATTCAACTATTCTTTTATTATTCATCATATCCTCCCTATAGAATAATTCTATAAATATAATAATATTTACTTATGCTTTAATATTTTTCTCATGGATCCTGCAGCTTATAGAATTTGTAATTTAATTATAATCTGCATTTTCCTTTTTAATCATTTCCATAAGCTCCCTCTTGGCGTCCTCTTCAAATATCATATCTATAACTCTAAGCTTTAGTTCTGCCTGCATATGTTCCATTTCTGAATCATGAAACATATATGAATTCTCATATGCAAGGACAATAAGTTTAATATAATTAGAAATAAGGCCTACATTAAGATCCTTTCTGACACCATCCATATGGGCCATAAGTCTACTTGCAATCATGGTTTCTCTTTCAAGACTAACATTCTTTCCTCTTGCCTTATCTGCTTCATAAAGAGACCTCTCATCCTCTGCAGTTAGTTTCTCATATATAGAGTTGCTTGAAAGAAGACCTTTAAACAACATATTATATATCTCTGCAGGTTTCATCTTTTTCCCTTGTGGAAATTGCTTATCAAGATTATCTAAAAGCTTCTTTCTATTATGTTCCAATGCATAACTCACATACTCTTCTTTTGAAGAGAAGAAATTATAGAATGTACTTTTTCCTATGCCAACCTTGCTAGTTATTTTATCTACAGACATATGTTTAAGACCATATTCTTCTAGAAGTGGTATAGCCTGGTCCAGCATCAATTCTCTAAGTTTTTCTCTTTCTTCCTCAGTAAAAACTCTAGGTGGCATATCTTATCTCCTTATTCCTTGCGACCATTTTTAAATAACGGTCGCATGAATCCCAAAAAACTTGCGACCTTTTTTATAATTTGGTCGCATGAATTTCAAAAATCTTGCGACCATTTTTTATTTCTGGTCGCAAGAATTATTATAGCATCTTTTTTTCTACTGTCAATATATAATTTTTTTATATTTTTTTATTTGATAAATTTTTTTTATTTCAATATATATTGGGGCAATATCTTATATCCGGTAGGTTTATACTCTCTTATATCCCGTAAGCATGGTGAGTAAAAAACAAATTACTGTAGCCCATGCAAAGAATTTATGCCACTGCATATTTATCCCTCCTTCTCCAAAAGATTTGTCATTGATTTAAGGCTTATTGCAATTGTTGATCCATTATGTAGAAGTGCAGTCATTGTAGGCTGAAGTATTCCAATAGCTCCAAGAAGTATGAGACTAGCATTAAAGCCTACTATCTTGCTATAATTACCCTTCATCCTCTTCTGAAGCTCAACTCCTAATTGTCTAAGCTTTACAAGACTAGTTAGGTCATCTTCAGATATCATTATATCCGCCACCTCTCTTGCTATTGCCGCACCGCTATTTATTGCTATACCCACATCTGCTGCAGAAAGAGCTGGCGAATCATTAACGCCATCACCTATCATTATACAGGATCTGCCCGCCCTATGCTCCTCATCCACAAAGGCAGCCTTATCCTCTGGCAGAACCTGAGCTCTGACTTCATCAACCCCAAGTTCACTGGCAACACGCTCCGCAACTCTCTTACTGTCACCTGTCAGCATAACAACCCTGAGTCCAAGACTCTGAAGACTCTTAACAACATCCCCAGCCTCCCTTTTTACAGGATCTTCTATCATAAGAGCTGCCTTTAATCTGCCTCCCTTGGCCAGGAACAAATGAGAATACGCATCTGAAAGATTGTTGAATTTATCCATCTCATCTTCAGGAATTACGCAGCCTTCATCCTCAAATATAAAATGATAGCTGCCAATCACAACCTTCTTACCATCTATAGAACTTGCTATTCCGTGAGCCACCACATATTCAACCTTTGAATGTTTCTCTTCATGAATAAGTCCCTTTTCTTCAGCTGCCTTAACCACTGCATTTGCCACACTATGAGGATAATGTTCCTCAAGACAAGCCGCAAGTCTCAGCATCTCATCCTTATCTTCTCCATCAAAGGTTATAATATCCTTTAGCTTAGGACATGCATAGGTAAGAGTTCCTGTTTTATCAAACACAATAGTATTAGCTTCCGCCACCTTTTCCAGGAATTTTCCACCCTTTACGGAAATATGATATTGTCCAGCTTCTCTCATGGCAGAAAGTACTGCAATAGGGATAGAAAGCTTAAGGGCACAGCAGAAGTCCACCATTAGGATTGAAGTAGCTCTGGTAACATTTCTAGTCAGAAGATATGTAAGAGCTGTTGCCCCAAATGTATATGGTACAAGTCTGTCAGCCATTCTAAAGGCATTTTCTTCAGCCTTTGATTTTAGCTTCTCAGACTCTTCAATCATCTGGGCAATCTTATCATATTGTCCTGAGCCAAGCGTTTTCTTTACACAGACCCTTATTTCTCCCTCTTCAAGGACCGTTCCTGCATATACATATCCGCCTTCTTCCTTATGAACCGGAAGACTTTCACCGGTGATAGATGCCTGATTTACTTCAGCAAGTCCACCTATAACCTGTCCATCCAAAGGAACCATATTTCCAGTTCTTACAATTATTGTATCATCTACCTTTACCTGATCAATATCAACCAGTACCTCTTCTCCATCAGAATTAATCATCCATACCTTATCAACATTAAGAGCCATAGCACTGGCAAGATCTGCAACAGACTTCTTTCTGGTCCACTCATCCATCAGATCTCCAACACTAAGGAGGAATATAACACTTCCCGCCGTATCAAAATCTCCACGGATAATTGAAACCAGTATGCTTGCTGCATCTAAAATCGACACCTTAAGTTTTCCCTTTGCAAGGCATTTGAGTCCTTCCCAAACATATGGTACTGCTTTAATAGCAGTTATTATATTTCTTAAAGGCAGGGGGAAAATAGCTCTACATATCATACGTCTTGCAATAAGATAAAACATCCTGTCCTGATAAGAATGTGAAAGCTCTCTTCCTGTATGTTCAGGAACAGCAACTTCTGTGGCATCAAGGTCAAAGCTTGAAAGCTCATTTATAAGCTTGTCACGCTTTTTCTTATCATATCTTATAGTAGCATCTGATGTTCTTTCACTAACCTTAACCTCTTTAACGTATGGAAGACTAAGAAGAAAATACTCCACCCTGTCAGCTTCATCACAGGTCATATATTTTCGGAAGAGATGGACACGCATTCTATTATTTGATTCATGTAATATCCTACATCTCATAAACTATTCCTTCCTCTATTTTACTGATTTAATACAAATAAATGTGACATACAGATCTACTTATTATTCATAAATCCATATGGCACATTTATCATCATATTTTTAAAGACCTACTTCAACAACTGTAGAGTCATCATCATCTGAATCCTTGGATTCAAGCTCCGCGATTCTTTCTTCTGTTTCTGCAATAAGTGCCTTTGCATCTGCTATTTCCTGAAGTCTTTCCTCTTCACGTCTCTTCTCATTTATTTCCATAGCATCAGCCTTGATATCTCCACAATTTTCCTTAAGTGTGGTAGCTGTTTCCATAACACTATCTCCGCATCTCATTGCTGCCGCTGTAACATGAGTATAAACCTTCTTCGCATCCTTACTACTGAGAATTTTAACTCCCGCTGTACCAATCAGTACACCACTTAGAACCATACATAAATGCTTAACTTCAAACATAGTTTTTACCTCCTAAAACTTTTCTATTTTTTATTTTTACTACTTCTTAATCGTATATTACTACCCCTTCCTCCATTGTCGCAATTTAATGTTTGTTACCATTTTCACATGTTTTTTACCCTGATTTAATAGTGAAAAGTTCATATGAACATAGCTCATATTTATGAAATTTCAGTTCCTGATTTTTCACTAAGATAATATTCTAATAACATTTATTTTTTCTTATAAACCCTTATTAGATTTTTAAACCATAGTTTCAAATAAAGGACTTTAGTTTTATATTTTTTACTATAGTTTCACTATTATATTTTCTCAATAGAAGTAACACTATATCCTAAATCAGTTACTGTCTTTTCAAGAACGTCATCTTCTAATTCTTTTTCCATTTTTACCAAAGCCTGTGCTTTTTCACCGTTTACTTTTGCATTTACCCCCTCCAGGCTGTTAAGGGCATTCTGTACTCTCCTGTTACAGTTTTCACACATCATACCCTTTATATGTATAAGCTTAGTAGCATTAACATTTTCTATTTTCTCTGGTTTAATAAGCTTTTCTTTCCCTGAACCTCCACAGCATCCACCCTGACCTTTAAAATGTGGAATTGAATTCTTAATAGCAAAAAATAAAACCACTACAAGAATAATAACTATTATGATTGTTGATACTGTGCCACTCATTTTATTTCCTCCTAATATTTTTATCATCGCTGAATATAATTTAATTATATTTATTCTTTATATTTCTCTATTACATTTGGCCATTTATACCAATGCAATTTATATTAATTATGTATAAGTATTATATCACAAATCTAATATATGTTAAGCATTTCTAATAGTATGTGAAAAAATAAAAACAGTACAATGTAATATTCTTAATGAATTACATTGTACTGTCTATCCAGATTTTCCAGAGTTTTTTCAGAAAATCCCCATTTAAAATTATTCAGTTATAAGGGAGTATGCTGATATGTATTTGATTCGTCCTGAAAGTATCCATATAATGACAAATGATACTATGCCTATAAAGCATACCGCTGCTAAGCCCATCCATGGATAAATATCCATATTCGATTTCATTATACCCAGAGATTTAAGCATAAGTGTCATAAAATCATTTGACTTAAGACATCCGACTATACCGCCTCCAGTAGCACCTATAAGTATCTGCGGAAACATGGAAAGCAATAGTTCCATTCTAATCTGCCCACTGGAGAAACCAATAGCCTTTTTTATTCCTATTTCTTTCTGTTTTTTTATGATAGTAGTTTTAACCAAAAGATTCATAGCAAGAAGGATCACTGCCATTGATATAATCAGTAATAAACCTACAATTAGTTTTGCCATAGATGTTATACTGCCTTCAAACTTTAAAGCATCTAAGGCATTCATATAATATAGCAGCTTGTCTCCATACATATCTTCTACCTTTTCTACCAGTTTTAAGGACATATCATAATCATGATTTTTTACATATAGGGAAATGTGGGTTTTAGATAGTTGATAATTAAGATGCTTTGCCCCTTCTTCCGACATAACCATATCCATTCCATAATTATTAGCACCCTGCTCAAGTCCTGTAATCAGGTACGTTTTTTCATTTCCATTATAGGATACTGTGATTTCATCACCTATTTCCATATCCAACAAATCTGCAAGTCCACCACCTATAACCACCTCATTATCATATATTGGGCTTCTGCCTTCATATATATTTACATCCTTTATGTGGGTCCAATCATCAGTAATCTGACAAATAACATTATATCCTTCTATATTCACTTCTATTTTGTCAACCCACCATAGATCATCAATCTCCTGAAAATCCTTCAACTCATATAGAGCATCCTTATCACTTATATCAAGCTCCACATCCGCTGCAACAGTATTAACCATTCTATAAAGATGGGTAACATCATATACCACATTATAATATAAAAACATTGCCAAGCTGCACACAAAACCAATAGCAAACATCATCAAAAATAGTGTAACATTCTGCTTTTTATTACTTAAAATAGACTTAAGAGACATAATCCATGTAAGTGGACCTGAGGTTTTCTCAATAGGTGCATAATTTTTCTTAAAACTATGATTCTTAACCCCAAATCTTAATGCCATAACCGGATCAAGTTTTCCAATACTTCTTGTACTAAAAAGAGCAACCACTATAACAGTCCCAAGAATTAAAACTAATGTTATGATAAATGCTATAAAATCAAAACCATATTCCCAACGAATTCCCGAAAAAGATCTCATAGTTTGCTCTAAGACCGGAATAATAAATAAATCTAATATAACACCTATCACTATAGAAAAAATAGTAGTTATTGCAAATTCAAGTATCATAGCAAATCGTATCTGACGAGAGGTATAACCAATAGCCTTAAGGGCACCTATATTGGTAATATTTTGTTCTATACTGTTTGTTATTCTGAAATATATTATTATCATAGAGATAATAGTAATAATAATAGCAAACAAACTGAGTATAGCAGCTATAATATTCTGCATATAAGTAAGCTCTTTAATTATATTATCCTTATTTATTGTATATGCTCTTATATTATTATCACTAAATGTTTTAGTAAGGCCTCCCGCAACCACCTGTGCATCAGCATCCGTCTTGATTTTTACGTAATATACGCCACCTTGAAGAGGCATTTGATCAGACATCTCTGATGCTTCTGTTGTTTCTACCACCTTACTATCTTCTAAATCTACTAAAGTGTTTGATTCTAATTTTTGTTTTAAATCTTCAAGTTTTCTTTCATATTCAAATTCTAAGTTTCTATAAAAGCCTGGATCTATATAAAACACAACTAAATCTGCATTTGAGATGATGCCTTCATAAAAACCAGCTATTGTAAATGTATAGTATTTATCAAATACTTTAAGACTAATCTTATCTCCCAGTTTCTTTTGTATAATATTAGTATTATCATATATGGAAATATATATAGGATTATCACATTGCTCTTCCAGAATCTCTGTAAAATGTGGAGCCTCTATCTTTCCATATTCTCCAAAGGGAGCCATATATCCAGATATGGAGGTCATACTATAAGCATCTTTTGTATCTTCCTTATATCCATCTTTTTCAAATATTATATTACATTCCACCATTTCTGCTTCTTCATAGACTTCTAAATCAAGGCTATTTTCCAAATAATTTTCAACCTTATCCTTATTATCTAAATATATGACAGCAATATCCGCAAAATTATATAAATCAACCTTTTTCTCATGCAATCCATTATATCCCAAAAGAATAGATAGACCTGCAAAAAGCATCGCACTAGATAGAACCATAATCAGGAAAAAGCTTATCATATGAGAAAAATCATTTTTGAAATTGGACTTTATAAGCTTTAATAACATAGACTACCACCCCATCTCTGTAAGGAATCCACGAAGCTTATCATGACGTTCTTTGTTCCCGCTCTCATACTGACCCAGATTGCATTCTCCACATATTGCTCCATCCCTTAGATAAATAATTCGGTTACCTCTACGAGCAGATTTCATATCATGGGTTACCATTACCAGAGACTGACCTTCTTTATTTACCTCTGTCATAACATCTAAAACTGCCGTACTACTGGAACTGTTAAGAGCACCCGTTGGTTCGTCAGCAAATACCATATCCGGAGAATTAATAAGTGCTCTTACTATACCAACTCTCTGAGCCTCACCACCAGAAAGCTGATTAGGAAACTTATTCCAAAGCTTTTCTGATATTCCCACTCTGTTAAGGAGCTCCTTTGATTTTTTAGCAAGCTGTCTCTTATTCTGACCTGTTAATAATCCTGCAGCCAAAACATTATCAAGTATACTCATAGTTTCGATAAGATGAATCTGCTGAAATACAAAGCCACAATGTCTTCTTCTGAAAATCGCCATCTGGTCACTATTAAACTTAGTTATATCCTTATCGCAGAAAATAACATTTCCAAGGCTTGCCTTATCCATTCCGGAAAGGGCATAAAGAAGGGTTGATTTACCAGCACCGGAAGAACCCATAAGTACGGTAAAATCTCCCTCATATATTTCAATATCCATATTCTTAATAATATGCTGTTGTACTCCACCAACGGAAAATGATTTGCAAAGTTTTTCTGTTTTAATAATAGTTTTCTTATTATCCATTTAATCTGTCCTCTTTTCAGACTACCATAGGTTACTCATATTTCTTCTGATTTCTTTTCTTGATAATGCTTACTATAATAATTAAAAATATTATTATACCCGCTCCACCACCTATCATTGCCGGGCTAAATGAAAACTCTTCCTCTTCTATATCAAGTGCGACCTCTTCTATTGCAACCATTCCTATCTTATCTTCAATGCTTCCCTTATTTCCCAGTGTATCCTCGTATATAACTTTTATATTTACATCACTGTCGCCTACTTTAATAGGAGTAATTGTAAGATCAACAGAGCTATTTAAACCCGTTTCTATTGTTCCTGCATAATAAGTGACATCATCTATTGTATCTCCGCTTAATTCTACAGTAACATTTCTAAGCTTATCAAGCCCCATATTGTTAATCTTAAAGGAAAGACTATTTTTACCATTAACTGTAACTTCCTTCTTAGAAAGCTTAAGCTCCGATATTCCAAGTCTTGCTTCCTGCACTACTGGAACCACAAGACTTGCTGAATCCTCAAAGGAATTTCTGGAATTATCCTCATACTTATAATCAACACTTATACTATAGTTTTTCTGCGTAAGATCTTCCTTTGTCTTCATAGTGACCTTTACATCATACTCCTGGTCCTTATCAAGACTATCAATATATATTGAATCAGAACCTGAAGTAGAAACAATCTGATTATCCTGACTGGATAATTTAAGACTAATGTTTGTAAGCTTAGTACTTGAAGATTCATTCTTTAGATGAAGAGTCATCTCAAATTCATCTCCTGCCTTAACATTTCCCCCCTTAATATCACAGCCTGTTACAATCAGTCTTGGAGTCGCATAGGCTGCATTTACACTTTTTAAACTCTTAAGGCCCGTGCCTCCAAATACCATTCCAATCACTATAAGAACTGACATCAATAATCTGTAAAACCTCTTCATTATAATCTCCTTTCCATGTCATATGTAAGAGATTCTTATATC
>JAILGP010000071.1 GCA_024696635.1 Eubacterium sp.
TCTATTCTTATTCATAAACCTGAATTATTTTCTTGATTTTTTTGTATGCTTTATTAGAGCCTTTATCAATATTTAATCAAAGCCATAAAGAAATCCTATCAAAAAGTAAGTAAAACCTGGTCTAAAGCCTTGATTTTTCTCAAATGATTTAGCTAAATTTTTCTTGCGATAATTTAAGTTAATAAAATAATTCACTTTAATTTTCTTAATATATGGTTAAATATACCATACGAAAACTATTATTACAATTAGTTTTTGGTGTTTTTATACTGATTATTTGATTTTTATGCAATTTTTATAGTAAAATTAGTTAATATAAACAGTCAAAAATCATTAACTTAAATTATTTTTAGTTTACCTAAACTATCTTTGCAGTCACAAACTCCACACCAGCACTAAGCATTTTTTCAAGAATAAGCTTATAATAATCATGAACTATAGCCTGAGTATCATCGTGGGAATGAAGAAGAATTATATTAGTCCCCTCATCCATTAATGCATTAGTTCCCGCATTAGGATCCCCATTTTCAAGGCGGTCCAATATATATTCAATAGTGACGCCCTGCTGAGGAATATTATATTCCTGACAATCATAGGAACAGGTTATATCATAGTCCTTATTCCATCCGCTATTCTTATAAGTCTCAGATTTAACATCCGAGTCATCAATCCTATTAAAGCCGTTTTCTCTAAGATAATCCTGAAGGTGCTTCATATTATCCCCACCCTTATCAAGATAAGGGAATCTAAAAAGCTTAGCCCTCCTTGCCTCGCCAGCCATCCTATAAGCCTGGTCTAACACTTTTTCATTTTTTTCTATTTCCTCTATACACTCCTCCATACTCATCTGACTAAAAAAAGGATGTGTATAGGAATGATTTCCAAGAATGATTCCATGCTTTATAGCATAAACCAGGGTATCCATATCCTTAACGGCCTCTTCTCCTACAACAAACATCACTACAGGAATACTTTTTTCCTCCAGATAATCAATAATAGGTTTGGTTATCTTTTGAGGAATATCATCAATTGTCAATATTGCCTTTGCCATTTTGTTACCTCCCAAAATATAAATCTATTTTGTTATATTTTTAAGTCCGGTCTTTCTTTCTATAAGTCGTCCGTAAGATACAGAGGTTCCATGTCTATAATCAGGATTCTGAAGTCTCTGCTCAATAATATTGATGCACTGATATATCATTTCCTCAGTATTAACCCTGTAGGTAGTAAGTCCATAGTTTTCATTTGTAGCACCAGCAAAATCATCATAGCCTACAACTGCAATATCCTCCGGAACCCTGTAACCGTTTTCCCTAAGTACCTTTATAAGCTTAACAGCAGTCACATCACAGTTACATACAAACCCCTGAGGCATTCTCTCAGGAAGCTTTATATCAATATGGGTTCCATCATCAAGTCTGTCCATCACCACATTATCTTCATCAAATCTATGATCCTTAATAATATGATATTTTCTAAAGCCCAGATATCTATCAAGAATACTTCTGGTACTCTTAAAATTTCCTACAAAGGCAAGATCTGTAATACCCTGCTTATAAAGATATCTTGTCATAAGATAACCACCATTTACGTTATCTCCAACAACAGCGTCAAAATCATAATCCTCATTTTCAAAATCAAATAAAATTACATTTTTACCACTTCTATCCAGACTTTCAAGAAATGGCTTCTTCATCTCTCCAAGGACAATAAGATGTTCAACAGTACTAAGTGATATAAGGCTAGGAAGATTTCCAGATTTTTCATCATCATCCCTTATTACCTCGAGAATTCCAATCATCCCTCTCTGTGTCATTTCAAGAAGAAGCTTCTGATAAATAGACAGATAAAAGGATCCATCACCCACAAATCTTTCAGCGATCAAAACTCCTATATTCTTGTTAACCATTTCTGTATCTGTATTCTTTTTAAATACATAACCAAGCTGAACGGCAACATCCTTAATTTCCTCTCTCAGCTTGTCTCCAACGCCCTCTTTCCCTGCAAGTGCCTTGGATACCGTAACAATACTTACATCAAGTTTCTCTGCTATGTCCTTCATAGTAACCTTCTTATTCTGCGGCATGATCATTACCCCCGTATCTTTCTTTATTTTCCTTTATTTTTTTATTTTATATTTTTATATACAACTTATTACAAACAAGATTTTAAATTACATACTCTATTTAACAGTTTTCTTATCACCATTATCTTTGATATGTATTTGTAATGCTTATCTTTAAAACCTATTCTTAACGTTTTGTTTTATTACATATTCTTAGCATTTTGTTTTATTACATATTCTTAGCATTTTGTTTTATTACATATTCTTAACGTTTTGTTTTATTGAATATTCTTTATACTTGTCTTCAATGCTTTATTACTCAGAATATTCTTTATACTTGTCTTCAACGCTTTATTACTCAGAATATTCTTTATACTTGTCTTCAATGCTTTATTACTCAGAATATTTCATAAGAGCATCAACTATATCTTCAAATATGAAATATCCACCAATCCTGTAATAAAGGCCAAAGTTTTCTCCATCACCTGTAAATGCATTATTATCCCACCACAGGCAGGTCATTCCTCTAGCTCTGGCGGCAGCTATATAATAAGCTGCATAATCAACTCTGTCCTGTATATTCTGTTCTTTTTTTACATTTTGCTTTGCAAGGGCTCCGAACTCTCCAATAACAACAGGAGTGCCCTGAGAAATAAACTTTTTATAAAGCTTATCCATAAAGGAATCTATATCATTTGTGGAAGCCTTTTGAGAAGCATCAAAATGTGATTTACCATTTATATCTAGAGCAAAATCATATGGTGTATAAGCATGAACAGAAACCAGAATCTTAGTATCGTTTCCCTCAATATCAGTTGGAAGTACAAAGCCATTATTAAGAGCTCCATCTGCAGAGGCATCATAGCCCGGACACATCAGATATCTTGTAGCATTATTACCACCACTTGCACGAACCGTATCCACAAAGGTCTGATTCAGAGAATTGATACATTCAATAGAATCCTTTACATCATCAGAAGTAGGACTTATCCACCACTCAAATTCATGTCCCACAAGTCTTGGTTCATTCATTGATTCGAATATAAGCTTATCACCATAATCCTTATACTCTTCCGAAAGCTGGCTCCATATCCTCTCTATATAATGAGTTGACACCTCCATATGCTCTGTGTCTGGATAAAAGCAGTTAGCTTCTGGATGATTATCATGATGAATATTTATGATTACATACATGCCATCATTTATAGCCCAGTCCACAACTTCATGAACCCTGGCCATCCAATCTGGATTTATTGTAAAATCATCATCATCAAAATGATTATGCCAGGATATAGGAAGTCTTAAGGTTTCAAAGCCTCTGGCATGAATGTCCTGAATCATCTTTTCTGTAGTAGGAACACCCTGCCAACAGGTTTCTGTATCCATATGATTAGTAAGACCACTACCATCCTGATAGGCATCAAATGTATTACCCAGGCTCATACCTATCTTCATATCCTTAACAAACCGAAAGCTTTCATTATCAGGAATACTATACTCATCCATTTCAACCTCTGGTATCACATATGCAGTTTCAGTAGTTTCTTCACTAGATGCCTCCTCTTCAGAAGCCTCCACATCTGTAGTTTCCCCATCAGTAGTCGTATCTATATCAGCAGTCTCCTGACTTGTCACTTCCAGGTCACTTGCACCAGAACCTCCACCACCATCATTCCCTCCGCACCCTGCAATACCCAGGGCAAGGGAAAATGCAATAAATAAACCAAGTATTTTCTTTCTCAAAGCTATACCTCCATGTTTATAAACGCAAAAAGAGGCAGCAAGCTTAAACCACTTAAGCCCGCTCCCTCTTAAATTATCATCTCATAATATTCAGATAAAACTAATATATTAAGCATGATCATTACCTCACCTTAATGTATATTCTCAGCAAGAACATAATCACACTATAACACCTTAATTTACTTTTGTCACGATTTTTTAGTTAAATTAGTTATTTTTAAGTAAAAGGTTATTTTTTATCAATTCAATCCTCTGCTTTACGCTATCAACCGATCTTCCTGGATCTTCAGGTGTGTTAAATACATAATCAATAAGCTTATCAATTGTAGTTGCAGCAACATGAAGTCTGGTATCTGATGAAGCATAATAAATATAAACTTCATTCTTCTCATTTACAACAGCACCATTAGTAAATACTACATTGGATACATCACCAACTCTTTCCTTACCCTTAGGTGCAATCATATATCCTGAAGGCTCAGCAATTACCTTAGAAGGATCATCTAATGCAGTTGCAAATGCATAAATAACATAACGAAGACCTGCAGCTGTATTACGAACACCATGTGCAATATGTATATAACCTCTATCAGTCTTTATAGGAGTAGCACCGGCACCATTTTTTGCTTCTGTAATAGTATGATACTTACGCTTACTTGTTATTATCTCCTCATCGATAACCGCATGCTCAATAGAATCTGATAATCCAAATCCGATACCGCCGCCTGAACCAGTATCAATGAAGTCATCCATAGGTCTTGTGTAAAATGCATATTTTCCGTCAACAAACTCAGGATAAAGAACCACATTTCTCTGCTGAGGAGAATTCTTGGTAACAAGGTTATCAAGTCTTTCCCAGTTAATCATATCCTTTGTTCTTACAATACCTGCAGCAGCTACAGCAGCAGAAAGATCTCCACTTGTTGTATCCTTACTTTCCGAACAGAATACACCATAAATATATCCATCTTCATGAGCTGTAAGTCTCATATCATATACATTTGTCTCTTCCTTGCAGGTATCAGGAAGAAGTATTGGGTAATCATGGAAACGGAAACCATCCACAGGGCTGTCGCTCTCGGCAACTCCAAAGAATGACTTACGATCATTTCCCTCTATTCTGGCAACAAGATAATATTTTCCATTAAGATAGATAGCACCAGAATTAAAAACCGCATTTACTCCAAGTCTTTCCATGAAATAAGGATTAGTTTCAGGATTCAGATCATATTTCCATTCAAGGGGAATATGTCTTGCTGTAAGTACTGGATACATATATCTGTCATAGATTCCATTATAGATATCCGAAACAACATTCTTCCTAGAAACTACTTTTTCATACTTTTCCTTTTCGATGTAATACCTGTCTGCAAACTTTACCATTTCACACGCTCCCTTACAAAAATATTTTTCAAATAAACAACTTCTTAATTTTGGCTATACCACTTTTTCAACACTTTTTCAGCTTTCTTTCCATATACAGTAAAGTCCCTGTTAGTCTTCATTTCCTCTTCCTCAGGAATCACAGCCTTCCAGTCCCACCAGAAATAACCGCTGAACCAAGGAAGATTCCATGTAGCCTCCATAGCTGTATCATAAAAATCAGCTTGTTCTTCTTCATCTATAGGCATATCAGGTCTGTCATGAAAATCCCATGGGTACATAGAGCAACCCATTTCATTTCTAACGCCTATTTCCGCAAACATAATAGGACGATTAAAATGCTTATGACACTCTTCCAGATCTGACACAACTTTATTCCAGTTTTTCAGCATGGCCTGCCTTCCACCTTCAGCCTCACTGGTAACTGGATAATATCCACTTATACCTATAATATCTACATCCTGAAGCCAGTCAAATCTCATCTCATCACCATGATTGATATTATGCATAACAAGACCAGAATAAACCTGGCGAACATTTTTTATCATTTCACTGCAATAAGCAGATTGTTTATCCATTCCAAACATTTCACAGCCAGTACAAAGCATCTCACAGCCATATTTTTCTGCCATTCTGGCATAATGAAGCATAAAACGATTATAGGAAGCAAACCACATTTTCCAATAATCCAGTCCATTTTCATCCACAGGAAAATCTATCTTTGCTCTCCAGACTCTATCAAGACAGTTTACCATAGGCTTGAGACATACCTTAAGACCAAGAGCCTTAGCCATACTTATAGCATGAATTATCTCCTCATCAGTCTGAGTTCTGCCATATAAAGCAAAAATCTCAGTACTATGATAAGTTTCCTGCCAGGCATTAACTGTAATACATATCCAGTCAAGACCATTAGAGGCAAGTCTTTTCATTGATTTTTCAGCTTCCGGACTAAGCATCTGTCCTTCCCCGCTGAAAAAGCCCCAAGTATAGCCTTTACAAAAAACTCTATTCTCAGCTTCTTTACTAATAATATTATCCATAGTAATAACCCTTTCCCAAAACTTCATAAAAAATCCTGCCCTGAAGTCCCTGGGAACTCCTGAAACTTATATAATTAAATCAGCCTCATTTTTCATCATATATAACGTAAGAAAAATAATTTTTCTAATTTACAAATAAAAACCACTGACTCTTATGATACACATTACAAATCACATCTTCAATCAGGTTTTAAACTTGTATGTTTTACTATGATCATATAAAACTGATTATCAATTCACACTTTGAGCATCATTGCTGAGGAGGGTTTGGGAACGCAATGATGCTCAAAATTCACTTAAAAAGTATTATAATTTAAGTAAAATTTACCTTAAATACATCCATTTGTCAATGGTTTTTTAGGAAATTTTTATTTATTTTTCAACTTTTTTTACATGTTTTTTCTAAGACAAAAAAAGTACCGCAGATTTTACTCCGCGGCACTAGAATTATATATATAAATTAACCCTCAACTATAGTCTTATTAAATTATAGTAAGCTTTCGAATTCTTAATTCGAATACCTGATTTTAGAAACCAGATATATTATATACTATAGCCTCTGTAGCCGATTCATCTTCACGGTCTTCAGTAATGATAGCATAGAAATTACCATCATCACCCTTACAGCCTCCACAGAACCATGGATAATTTGTTCCGAAAAGATCTGAATCTTCGGCTCTTCCCTTATATCCACCATCCTTGTTCCATACAGGAATAGTACGCATATTTCCATCAAGTGCTACATAATTACTATCAGTTTCGTAAACATATGTAACACTACCAATACCAACCGTTTCGCCTTCTTCCTCAAGCTGTACCTGGAAATTTCCATCCATATCATAAACACATATAATATGACCTTCATCTTCTACTGCCGATGTACCCGTTACAATTATATGGTTATCAGTAATTGTCAGATATGAAAGAGTCTTAATTTCTGGGAAAGAAATAGGTGTAGAAGTATATGTTCCATCTCCATTAAGAACTACCTTGCAGCAATCAGATCCATCTGTAAAATGTGATATAGCAAATGAACCATCTGGCGCAAATTCTACACGCTTAAGATCATTTCCTTCGTATTTACAAACTGTCTCTCCATCCTTCCACTCAACTATAGGAGCCATAAATCCAGCTATAAAGATTTTTCCATCTGATGTAGAATAAATACTTTCAAAATCCTCTTCAAGTTCATAGCTTGTATTATAAGTAAGACCACCATCACCAATATCATATACTCTTATCTCTGTTTCAAGAAGAATATAGGCTTTTCCACCTGCAACCGCAAGTCTCTGATTAAATATTTCATGAGTAACATATGGATCATCCATCTTAAGTTGTTTTGCAGTAAGATTCACATCTCCAACAGTAGTACTGAGTTCACCAAAATCTATTGGTGTTCCTTCCCAATACCAAGGACCATCTTCATTCCCTATATCCTCTACCTTAAATGTAATACCATCAACCAGCTTCTGAACCTCCTCATTAGCAATATCGCCATAAATTCGGAAGCTTACGGTTTCATTTGCAGACTCTAAACGGTTGAAATATCTAATACTATCAGAACCCCAGTACTGTCCTTCATACTTAATAAGATCCTGTCCACCAACGTTAACAATTTCAGCATCAAGACTTCCATCTACATAAGCCTTTTCATCCATACCATAGTTATAAAGATCATCTCTAAAACCATAAGGATCACCAATGGCCGCAGAAATCTCTGCTGAAACTATAACATCATCATCTGTACCAGGAATTGAAAGTGTAATAGAAGATTTTGTATCATCATCCGTAAAATCTTCCTCTTCATACTGCCATACAGTATCATCATATACAAGAGTCCAATAGTTAGCATCAAGCTCTTTTCCTTCAACACTAGTTTGTTCTGATTCAGAAGTCTCTTCAGATGCCTCTTCTGTAGCCTTCTCTGTAGCCTCAGTATCATCTTCCTTTTCTGTAGCTTCTTCTGTTTCCGCTTCTGTCTCTACTGTTGTAGGTTCTTCACTTCCACTTTCACCACAAGCAGTAAAACCCGCAAGACACATGGCTGCTGCAAGACTAAGTGTCAACAGTTTTTTTCTCATAAAACATCCTCCTAATAATTAAACACGATTTATAATCGTCTTACCTTAAAACCACATAAAGCTTATCATAAAGACAAAAAACTGACATCATCCAAAAAGACTAAAATTTATATAAGACCAAAAAACCTAAGTAAAATATGGCCACTAACCATATTTCACTTAGGTTTAATTCTGTCAAAGGATAAATATTTCTTATTTATTTATTGATATTCATAAGTCTTAAGATCAGGAAGTTCATCCCTTGTAATTACATTTTCATGATTATAAAACTTATTAATTATATCCTTTTCTGTATACTCTTCAGATAAAACATTAAATGCACCATTACCCACTATAAATTCGCCACTCCAGGTTCCTATATAACTCCACATAGCCCCATCTCTTACTGCAAGATCAGGGTCAGGAATACAGCCATTTTCTGAAAGGGTAACTATCTTATATTTATATTTTGTATTCTCATCCGCATAAAGACCAGGTACATTTACACATTCATTATATTTAGGATATTGGGATGTATAAACATGATTTCCAGGATATATATCAGTACCGATTATATCCACCTTATCATCCCCTGGATACCAGTCATTATTCTGACCATTCCATACCCATATCAAATTATTAAGCTCATATTCATTTACCAACTTATCATACATAAGATTATATAGCTTAAGATAGGATTCAGGCTTGCAGTCACCCCACCAGAACCAGCCACCACTAGCCTCATGAAGTGGCCTCCAGAGTACAGGAACATCAGCCTCCTTCAAAGGTATCAGTTCCTTTGCTATAGCATCCATATCACTTATAAGAAGATCATAGCCCTCCTGGTCCTTACCTTCCATTATTCTATCAAGATCAATATTAGTTGAATCAGCATAAAATGCACTATACCAGTTTCCTGTTATATACTTAGAAGGCGCATTCCAATGCCAGCACATGGTAACAATACTATTATTTTCCCAGGCTTCAAGGGCCTTTTCCACACTAAGACCTTTACTTCCATTTTCAACTCTTGATGGAGAATACTCTATCATATCAAGTCCTACCATAGCTGGAAATTTACCAGTTTCCTTCCATATAACTGCCATCTCCTGCCCATATATACCTTCATCCGAATACTGTCCGGAAATAATATTCTTTCCATAATTATCCAAAAGATACTTATAAAGACGCCTTGCATTTTCCGAAGCATTTGGATTAACCGGTTCAGGAGAAATATCTGTATATATACTAGTATCAAGCTCAGGGCTTGTCATAACATCAATCTTATCAAGATTAATATAGCCCCAATATTTCTGAACTGTTATAGTATGCTGTCCAGCTGTCATATAAACTCTTGGAACAGTAAAGCTTTCAAATTCTTCCTTTTCTCCAGCTATACTTCCTAAGGATTCCCCATCTACCAGTATATAGTTTTCTTTATAACCACCAGTAACTGAACAGACCAGATCAAGATCATAGAAGCCTTCTTCATCTACAGATAATGTTATGTCAACCTTATCTCCATCATTCTCAAATCCACTGACATAGCCATCACCAGAATATCCTGATATCTTTGTATCAATTCCGACTTTATCACCTGTAAAGCTTCCATCCTCTGCCTCAAGAGATATAACCAGCTTTCTTTCA
Organism: Eubacterium sp.; assembly: GCA_024696635.1. GTDB lineage: Bacteria > Bacillota > Clostridia > Lachnospirales > Lachnospiraceae > Eubacterium_Q. The sequence goes on from JAILGP010000071.1 coordinate 9,942, forward strand.
TTACTGTTTTTACCTGATTCCATTTCCGAATCCCCTTTTCCCTGTCCACCACCACACGCCGATATAAAAAGAAGGGCAGACATAGATAAGGCAAGACAAGCCATATTTTTAAAAGATACATTTTTATTATGACCTAAAGCTTTATTTTTTAAAGAATCAGTTTTTAAAGAATACTTATTTAAGAATTTTTCTTTTAATTCATTATATAATCGCATACATTTTTCTTTTAATTCATTATATAATCGCATACATTTTTCTCTTTATTCATAAAAATCACTGAACATTAGTATATGGATTAAACTTATCCAGATATAATACATTAAGATCTACAGCACCACCAATACCATCTACGCTTCCCTTTGAGCTATGCTGCCACATAAAATATTCTCCAGAATATGAAGTAGAACTTGTATAATGTGCCAACCATACAGGTATGTCTGTCCCCAAAGCAGATCCACTTAGTGACCAAGTATTGTTAAGAAAATTCATTGAGCTATAAAGACAGCAATTATAGCCATACTTTGAGCATTCTCCAGCAAAAACTGTATAGCAGTCATTAAGATCATACATACTCATTTCGTAAGACTGGAAATGAGCAAAATCCTCCCAGTCATAGGCAATCGGAAAATCAAGCTTCTGACCATCAAGCACATCCATCATATACTGAACACTAGCCTTAACCTCTGCCTCAGTACTCTCCTCAGCATGCCAATAAATTCCAACCTTTAGGCCAGCAGCCTTAGCTCCACTCATATTAGCATAATAGCATCTGTCAGTATAATGACTTCCCTCATCATAGCCACCAATACGCATGATAACAAAGTCCACTCCAGCAGCCTTTACCTTATCAAAATCTATATCATTCTGCCAGCGGGATACATCTATTCCAAGACTGGTATTATCATTTTTATAATTACCAGCAAAGGAAGCAAACTCCTCATAATCAATATTTGGGGATCCTCCTGAAGAATCACCACCAGAAGAGCCTTCAACCACATTTACATCGAGACTAGCACTATTGGAGTGACCAGAGTGATCAGTAATTGTTACAGTAACAGGATAGGATCCAAGCTCATCAGTATTAACCTCTCCAGATATAACCACCTCTGGACTCCTGTCCACATCATCTCCATAGCCTATAAAATCATTAACATTAAACACAGTACCCTTTACAACACTCGGACTCTTATTCAGAATCAGGAAAACAGGAGCCTTTGTATCGCTAACCGTTCTTCCATCAAAAAGGCCTGTATAGTCAGTTGTAGCATTTGCCCCTAAAGCATTTGTATTAGCCTGGCTATTTGAAACTGAAGTATTTCCTGTTTGATTATTTACTGCATCAGCTGACCCAGTACCATTTGAGTTATCATTCTGATTTTCTACTAGCTGATCCTGACCAGATGGATCAATTCCCTGACCTTCAATCTGTCCTTCTTCTTCCACAAGCTGTCCTTCAGTAAGAGATGCATCTGTCATAGAAGCCTCCTCCGAAAGCATAGCCTCAGCATCCTTTGAATCTAACTCCTGGCTATCCTCCTCTAAAACAGCCTCACTAGTAGCCTCAGTCGTAGGTACAAATGTTGCAGCCTCAGTTGTAACATTTAGCCCCTCTTTATCATTTTCCTCCTTTTTTGTAAAAGTAGAAAATATGATAAGTGTAAGTCCTAACGCCACCATCACTGCCGCTATAGCCAGTATAAACTTTTTAATTATTTCTCCCATATTATATCAATCCATTACATATTTTTATATTAGAGCTACGAAATTCATCGCCTCTTCTATTCCGCTAAAGAGTCTTATATTATATCCATACCAAAATATAAATCAGACACTCCAACAATTATATATTAGTAATTGCATA
>JAILGP010000089.1 GCA_024696635.1 Eubacterium sp.
TTGGAGCCGCAGGAATAATATCAACTGTTTCAGCCATTTTCAATGCTGGCGGACGTCTTGGATTCTCTGCATGGGCAGACAAATTAAAGGATAGAAATACAATATATAAGCTGATTTTTATACTATCCATTGCATTTACAGCTCTAGTAATGATTACTGGCGGAATCAAAAATGGAAGCGGAAATACACCACTCATTATTCTCGTTCTGGCTCTGATTTTTGTAGTAAACGCCGGATACGGCGGTGGTTTCTCCAATGTACCAACTCTTCTCTCTGACCACTATGGTATGGGAAGTATAAGTGCAATTCATGGAATAACACTTTCAGCCTGGGCATTTGCAGGCCTCACTGGTAATCAGGCTGCAACTTACATAGTAAATCACACAGGAGCATTTGATAAAGAGGTTGTTGACCAGCTGGGTAATACCTATATGGTAAATCCTGTAGGATATCAGAATGTCTTAATCTTTACAGTTACCCTCTACATAGTTGCACTGCTTCTATGCTTCATACTTGTAAAACCAAGTCACAAATAAATCAATAAATTTAAGTAATAACTATTTTTGTGATCAAAATAATAAAAGGTTTCTCTGCAACAAGTCGCAGAGAAACCTTTTTTAATCCATTTATATTATTTATTATTTTTCACTATTCCTATCTACCTTAACAATATATGGCTTATTAATTTCTATAGTCTCTTTAATTGAATCACCCTTTGGATTAACCGCTATCATATTAGCCCCCATATCAGGATGAAGCTTCACAAATTCTGATACGAAATCATACTGTTCCCAAAAATGCATAGGCGTAAAGTTTTTGATTTTTGCCGCCTGCAGATATTTTTCACTGGTATATATACCATAAGAACCAAATCTTGGGTCCATTGGTATCATGGCATAATCGATTTTCTCACCCGAAAGAGGACTCATATAATTTAGAAATCTCTCCTTCATAAATTGAACTATATGTAATCCTGAAGGATCATGTATATTCTCATATATTTTCTGTAAAACCTCTTCTGGCATTGAAGAAGTATCCACCTTAGGATCCTTATCAAGTATATCCCTCTTAAACTTCTTCATACTTCCAACTGCACTAAAAAGCGAAAGATCACCGGCATGAAATAATGTAATATCCTTGGTCTTAACTAAAAATGCAACGCCCAGATCAGTTGATTTTAATGTTGAAACCTGTCCGAAATCAGTATCCAGTTCTTCATTACCTACGAAATACTCGATATTGTCATCTACCTTTTCAAAAATCCTATTAAAATTCTTCTCGAAAAATTCCTTTTCCTCATTATCAATATCCATTCCCATATAGAAATGTACATCATCAAAATCATCCACCAGATTAAATATTCTTCTATTAAAATGATCCATATGAGCATGACTTATAAATACGTAAATTGGTTTATCCTTTCTAAGACTAGGCATGCTGGCCCTGTACCAGTCAAATACAAAGGTTTCATTTACAGTTTCTACAAGAAAACAGCTCTGTCCTCCATAAAGACATCTGATTGTTCCTGGGGCAACCTCATCATTTGGCATAGGAATATCATAATAAATCTTAGGATCAACTTCCTTTCCCATTGAAAATTCATAATCATATGGAATACCATGCTGATATACAACAAACCTCCCATCCATTTTATTGTCCTTCCAGTTACCCTCTAGAAGCTTACCTTCGACATAGTCACCATTATCAAAGATATCATCCTTCTCATCACCAACCGGATAATAATGCATTTTTCCATGTCCATTATATTTTCCGCCAATGAATTCGCCGCTGAAGTAACCCTCTTTAAAATGATAGATTCCTTTTCCCTCTGGAAGTCCATTAACCATTTCCCCTTCATAACTTATTCCATCACCCAGCACTTTTTTTACAAATACTTTATTTCCTGACATAATTTACTCTCCTAATCATAAAAAACTATTTCAAAAAATAATTTTTCTTTTATTTTATTATTTGTTTTATCATTATTTATATCTTCTTCAATAAAAGCCCTGATACTACCCTTTTGTTTCTCAACCAGCATCTTGGCAATATAGAGACCAAGCCCCGCTCCACCCTGGGTCCTGGCTTTATCAGCCCTATAGGTTCTGTCAAATATATGTTCCAGATCCAGTGAGGCTTTATCAGAATCCTTTATATAATTTCCGATTCTTATAAGTGCAGCACCTTCCGCTTCCTTAAGACTTACCTCAAAGTCCTCCTCAGCATATTTAAAAATATTACTGATAAGATTACTTAAAACCCTGGATAACATATCCCTGTTTACATTAGCATATATGGCTTTATCAGGAAAATGTATAAGAGGCTCCAGATTCTTCTCTCTTATAATAGCTTCATGCTCCAGCAAAAACTCTGTCATAAAGAGAGTCATATCCAGTTTTTCAAGCAAAGCAGCCTCACCATCACTTTCCAAAATAGAAAGCTCAAAGAATTCATCCACCATCTCTTTAAGACTCACAGCCTTCTTCTCACTTATTTCAAGATACTGTCTTCCCTTTTCAGAAATTTCTTCTTTCTCAAGAAGCTGCAGATTGCCCCTTATAACAGTAAGTGGGGTTCTAAGATCATGAGCTATATCAGATATTGACTGTTGCAGCTGTCTTCTGGAACTTTGATCCTCCAGCTTAAGATTCTTCTGATAATCAAGATTTTTATTGATCTCTTTGGCAAGCATATTCAGTTTACTATCAGCCAGGTCCAGCTTAAGCTGTCTGTTATACCCCTCTTTCCTTGTTTTCTCCAGTTCTTCAGCCATATTTTTTAGGCTGTATCTGATTCGTATAATATGTAATACCAGCCAGATAAGGAGAATGGAAAGAATACATATAATCAGAATATAAATATTCATATATTTTTCCTATACTTCTTACTATTATTAATTCCTATTATAGCTTTCGATAATTATTTACAATAAATAATTTATTCTGAAACCAACCTATAGCCTATGCCCCATACCGTCTCTATAATCTCTCGACCAGTTTCCTTCTTAAGTTTATTTCTAAGATTACTCATATGAACATTTATGGTATTATCTTCATAGGAATATTCCTGTTCCCAAACATTTTCATAAAGATTAGCCTTGGAAAATGTCTTCTTTGGATTTTCAAAAAAGAGGATAAGCAGCTGCATTTCCTTTGCTGTAAGCTTCATATTGTTTTCATTATATGTAACAATATTTAGAGTTTTATCAATTACTATTCCATGATAAGAAATAATATCCTTACTATCATTTTCTATATTTTTTCCTTCAGTGATTCTCCTCAAAACCACCTCTATTCTGACAAGAACCTCATCCAGATCAAATGGTTTTACTATATAATCATCAGCTCCCATCCTGAGAACCTCAAGCCTTACATCTTTCATAGTCTTAGCTGAAATAACTATAACCGGTGTCAGACTTTTTTTTCCTTCCAGGGCTCTAAGCTCTTTTATTAATAAGTCCCCTGATTTATAGGGAAGCATCATATCCATTAATATAATATCAAAATTATCATTATGAATAAAATCAGAAGCCTGATTTCCATCCCCAGCTTCTACCACCTCATAATCATGGCGGGATAGATAATCACTGATCATACCCCTGATTTCTCTATCATCCTCAACTATAAGTAACCTTGTCATAAACACCTCCATAATACCTTATACATTATAGATAAGTCTAAGAATATAAACAAGTAAAGATTCCAACTATAATAATTGGAATCTTACCTGCAATTATATATATTTTGTTATAACAATTATTTTCAATGCTATCCGCAGCATAGCTTAATATATAAGCTTTATTTTTCAAAGCTGTCCGCAGCATAATTTAATATATAATCTTCACCCCTGTCAAAAATTCCTGATATAAGCTCCTGACTAAGGGGGATCCTTTCATCAAATGGTGTCCTTCCCACATGATCTTTAAATGTATCAATTGCCACTTTCCCATCGGGCAAAAGAGTTGGAACCGCTGAGAAACTAAGTTCTCCATATTCTCCACTTGTACTGGTTACAGCCTGACAAGAGCTGTTGGTACTGGTCACTCCCATAACCTTTACATTGGGATAGTCTCCCATAATATAGGTCATGTCATCTCCTGCACTTACAGTCATGGCATTTACAAGAAGAATTATCTGTCCATCCTCCCAAAGATTCTGACCTTCATAAGAAATCGGCTGACCCATCTTATATTTACCATTTTCATCTCTTTCAAAGCAGGCCCTGTCTTCATTTATTACTGCGCTGTAATAAGTAAGATGCTGACCCTCCGGGGCAAATATTTGGGCTATGGCATTTACAAAAAATGGACTTCCACCTGAATTTGCTCTTAAGTCAAATATTATATTCTTTCCCCCTTTTTCTTTAATAGCCTTAACCTCTTCCATAAGCTTATCCTGCATCTCTTTATAATCAGTTCCTAAATAAGTCTTTTTATCATATGCCATTTCACTTATCCTGATCATATATGTAGAATCATCCATCTTACGCCAATTCAGATTAGTTATGTTAACCCCTTCATCTATTTTACTACAGGTATCAAACATTCTAGGGCTATAGATTCCAAGACTTGGAGCAGTAATAGTTTCCTCCTGTCCATTTTCATTTATGAATGTTATGTCAACTGATGGTTCTTTGATCACTCCTTTAGGTGAGGAGCTTTTTACATCCTCTCCCGGAACATAAGTCTGGCCATAAGACATATCCTTACCTATTCCTGCCACATAGAGCGGCTGGTAGAATTCTTCATTCTCTCTCACCGGATACTGAAATGCATAATATGTGATCTCATCAAAATACTCCTCTATGGGTTTTCCATTCCATTTACTTATGATAGTCCCATTTTTAATACCCGCATTTTTTAAGGTAAGTCTTTTTTCTGATGCATCAGGACTTCTATAAGTATCCTGAAATTTATAGAAACCATAAATATCTTCTTCATTATTCATCACAGAATAAGAATTATCATAGCCTTCAACATTTACTGCAACATACTCTCCTGAACTAAGTCTTACAATTGAGAGGCCATAATCATTTCCATAGGACTGAGCAAGTGCCTCCGTCATATCATTCTTCATCTGATAAGATACATGACCATCATAGAATTCACCGGTAAACTGCTGCCAAAGCTTATAATTTTGAACAAAGTCCTGGTTCTGATCAGCCCTTTTAAATAAAGGCTCATATTTTTCATATAGGCTGTCCCAGTTTATTCCTTTCTCATCGGTCAGCACATAATGGTCTCTCATAACCGAGTACATCTTTCTGAAATCCTTATATATAGTTTTTTTCCTATAACCCGGGGCTATAAGTATAAGGACTAAGGAACCTATCAGCACTATAATTGAAACTACTGAAAGGATTCTTTTATTCTTAACCCTAACCATATAAAGAGCCACAATCTGCAAAGCTGCAACCCCATATATGCCAATATGATATACACTATATCCTAAAACCAAAACCATTATTATTGCAAAAAAGACAGGGCAGGCATAAAGAAGCCTCCACATGTTAGAAGGTTTCTCCTGGCTTACTTTTGCTATAAAAAATAAAAGTATCATAAGAAGGATTTCAATTATTATATAAATAATATCCAGTTTCATCTTGTCTCCTCAAATCTTTCAACTAATGTCATCTCTTCTAAACAAAGTGTATCCCATAAAAATATAAAATGCTGTCATTATCAGGGAAACCAGGATTGTTCCTACTATATTTCCGGTGGAAATACTTGAATCATAAGAATTATATTCAACTATCCCGGAAACAGGATCTATATTATATATATTCCATCCCTGGTAATCCGTCAGAAGCCCCAGATTGAATATGCTTAAATATAATGATCTTCCATTTTCCATTACAGCGTCCACTACAGAGATAATCATCATAAGAAAAAAACCCGAAGCCATTATTATATAATTATTTTTTATTATAAATGTTATCATTGCCAAAAATGCCGCCAGCCTCACATAGGGAAATATCATCAGTAAATTTCTGATTACTACATGACTTAAGGAAAGTCCATTCCCCCACTGACCTATAATATTTCCTGTGATAATCGGCACAAAGGATAAAGATGTACATAAAATACCACTTACAATACAGGCAAATAAGGTTCTTGCCACATAGATTGATCGTCTTGAATGTCCAAAAAGGATTTCATAATTTCCAACCTTATCCTTATAATCCTCTCCACAGATCGTACCCACGATTATTGACAGCAAGAATATCCCAAACTGATATAGTATGACAGGGTTATCTGCCAGCATATAGCTTGTTCCCTTCTTTTCACCTGTATTTATATTTAAGGCAGTAACAAGCACCATAAAAAGAAGCAACATTATATATATTCTTATTAGAAATTTACTATGTAATAATTCATAGATGATTGATTTAATTATATTTTTCATACTCTAATCCCTGTCAGTTTTCTTATTATATATAAATGCTATAAGTAGATAAATGATGGTAAAAGCAATGGAAACAAGTATAGTCTTCCATATCATTTCCACGCTTACACCGGTATCATAAATGTTAATTTTCTTTCCATTTTCAACAATAGCTCTGCAGTTTTCTGAAATAAGAAGCATATAACCATTGGTATAGCTGGTTCCATAAAAAACAGTTTTATGAAAAACTTCATCAGCAATAGAAGTTACCATAGCCACAAGTAACAGACTTCCGTACCCAAGAGCTATTCCCTTTCCGGCGCTTCTACTGATCATAGACACCATAATACAAAAGGAGCTAAATCTTATAATTGGAAATATGACCAATAAACTTCTTAATATAACATTTTCCTTATCTGTTTCAGGTCCCCATCCATTAAAAATCCCAAGATAAGCTAAGGGAAGCATCATAAGTATAAGTACTAAAAGGCCTCCCCAAAGAAGTCCTGCGATTGTTCTGGCAAAAAATATGCTTGTCCTGCTATGACCCGCCATATATTCATAATTAATTGTTTTATCTCCTGCATCACCTGCAGAAAGATTGCAGGAAAGTATCATGAGGCCAAAAAGAGTAAATATATACGTACCTGCCATCTGCTGGGATGCAAAATATGCACTAGGCGTAATACTGTATTCTCCTCCCCCAAGTATAATCTCTATATACATAACAAACAGGGGCATTATGATTAAACTTATTATGGTAATCCAGTTAACTATGCTTCGCCTGGCCGTATAGTTAAGGGATCTTATTATATTAAACATTCGTTTTCCCTTCTTTATTCCTTCGTTTTTTTGCTTTCATTTATAGCATTTACATTTAATATTATTTCATTCATCACTATCCTGCACCATACGCATATAATAGTCTTCAAGATTAACCTCATTACGGGACAGTTCTACCGGAATCACTCCATTTTCATAAAGTGTCCGGGAAATATTCTTTATATCATCCAGGCCTTCATATATTCTCAGACTTCCATCTTCTAAGGCTTCAACCCTTTCTACTCCGCAATTATTAATAAGTATCGCGCTGGCCTTTTCATTATTATCTGTATTTATATGATAATACTCACTGCATGCCTCTTTAAGCTCCTGGGCTGTAAATATACCCTTGATCTGTCCTTGGTTTATAAAAACATAGTCTGTACAAATAAGAGATAGCTCACTAAGAATATGGGATGATATGACAAATGTAATATCCTCTTCCTTGTTTAGTTTTCTGAAAAGCTCTCTTATTTCCACAATACCCTCTGGGTCAAGTCCATTAATTGGTTCATCTAAGACCATAAGCTCAGGCTTTCCAAGTAAAGCATTGGCAAGTCCAAGTCTCTGTCTCATCCCCAGAGAAAAATTCTTAACTACCTTTTTACCAGTATCCTTAAGGTTAACTATTTCAAGAACCTCATCTATTCGCCCCTTATCAGGTATTCCCTTTTGAATTCTCTGTTTTTCCAGATTCTCCCGGGCAGTCATTCTTTCCTTTTCATAAGGAGTTTCTATCATAAAGCTCATTCTGCTTCTTGCATGATTAAGACCTTTCTCGTAAGTAGAACCATACATTTCAAGTTCTCCCGAAGTTGGAAATATAAGTCCACCCATAATCTTCATTATGGTAGTCTTGCCTGCACCATTGGGTCCGATAAGACCAAGAATACTTCCCTTTTTTATCTCAAAACTAACATTATCAAGAGCCTTTTGTTTTCCATATTGTTTAGTAATATTTTTAATTTTTACAATGCTTTCCGACATTTCTTATCTCCCTTATACCTTTTACGGATACTATCTTTATCCTTTAGTAGGACTAAACCAAATCACCTGTTATGGAACCTGGTGATTCATCGATATCGGTTTATATCCATATCATTTCCTAATGTCACTATAAATATAAATATTAAAGAATTTCTTAAATATTTAAAATCTCCTGTTAATTTTTGATTTTTTTAAAGACAAAGGAAAAGAGCCACACAAGCTTTAACTTGTATGACCCTTTATCAGCATAATTATCATGGATTTGTTATTCTTTTTTACATTTACAATTTTACGTCTATATTTTTTACATTTATATTTTTGAATTTTTTTACTCTGTAAAAAGAGCTGTAGAATAATATCTGTCACCACTATCCGGAAGAAGGGCTACTATTACCTTGCCCTTATTTTCAGGTCTTTTAGCAAGCTCTATAGCACCATAAAGTGCAGCTCCTGATGAAATTCCTACTGAGATTCCTTCCTTTCTTGCCAGATACTTTGCTATTTCAAAGGACTTCTGATTTGATGCTTTAAATACCTCATCATAAACAGATGTATTAAGTGTTTTAGGTACAAAGCCCGCACCTATTCCCTGTATCTTATGAGGACCGGCCTTACCCTCTGAAAGTACAGGTGAATCCTCAGGCTCCAAAGCAACAACCTTTACTTCAGGCTTCTGCTCCTTTAAATATTCTCCAGTTCCAGATACAGTTCCACCTGTTCCTACACCTGCGATAAATATATCAACCGCTCCATCAGTATCCTTCCAGATTTCTGGTCCTGTAGTATCCTTATGAACTTTGGGGTTTGCAGGATTATCAAACTGTGCAGGAATAAAGGAGTTAGGTATTTCCTTAGCCAGCTCCTCAGCCTTAGCTATGGCCCCCTTCATTCCCTTACTTCCTTCTGTAAGTACAATCTCTGCTCCATAGGCCTTAATAATATTTCTACGCTCAACGCTCATGGTCTCAGGCATGGTAAGAATTATTCTATATCCCTTAGAAGCCGCTATAGCAGCAAGACCAATTCCAGTATTTCCTGATGTAGGCTCAATTATAACCGAGTCCTCATTAATAAGACCTTTTTCCTCTGCATCCTCTATCATTGCCTTAGCAATACGGTCCTTAACAGATCCTGATGGATTAAAATATTCAAGTTTAACAAGTATTGTAGCCTCAAGACCTAATTCCTTTTCAATATTTACCACTTCAACAAGTGGTGTATTACCTATTAACCCAAGCCTTCCTTTATAAATATTAGCCATGATTATTCCTCCTTATACAGCTGCAAATCCATTTTCAAGATCTGCAATAATATCATCAATATGTTCTGTTCCTATAGAAAGCCTTATTGTACTAGGCTTTATTCCCTGATCTAATAATTCCTCCTCAGAGAGCTGAGAATGAGTTGTAGTTGCAGGATGTATTACAAGGCTCTTTACATCAGCTACATTCGCCAGGAGGGAGAAGATTTTAAGATTATCAATAAACTTCCATGCAGCTTCCTTACCGCCTTTAATTTCAAATGTAAATATTGAGGCTCCACCATTTGGAAAATACCTTTCATAAAGCTTATGATCTGGATGATCCTCAAGGGATGGATGATTAACCTTTTCTACCTGTGGATGATTCTTAAGGAATTCCACAACCTTCTTTGTATTCTCTGCATGTCTGTCCAGTCGAAGGGAAAGAGTCTCAACACCCTGTAAAAGCAGAAATGCATTAAATGGTGATATGGTTGCACCTGTGTCTCTTAAAAGAATAGCCCTTATATAGGTTACAAAGGCTGCAGGACCTACTACATCATAGAAGGAAATTCCATGATAGCTGGGATTAGCTTCTGCAATATTGGGATACTTTCCACTAGCCTTCCAGTTAAACTTACCAGATTCTACTATAATTCCTCCAAGAGTTGTTCCATGTCCACCTATGAATTTGGTTGCTGAATGAACCACAATGTCAGCTCCATGTTCAATAGGTCTTATAAGATATGGTGTACCAAAGGTATTATCAACCACTACTGGAAGTCCATACCTATGTGCCAGTTCAGCAATTGCATCAATATCAGGAATATCACTATTTGGATTACCAAGAGTCTCAAGATAGATTGCTCTTGTATTAGCCTGTATAGCCTCTTCTATTTCCTCCAGATTATGGGCATCTACAAATGTAGTATTTATTCCATATTGAGGAAGTGTATGTTCCAGGAGGTTGAAGCTTCCACCGTAAATTGTTTTCTGAGCTACTATATGTCCACCATTTGCTGCCAGAGCCTGTATGGTATAGGTGATTGCTGCAGATCCGGATGCAAGTGCCAATGCAGCGCTTCCCCCCTCTAATGCAGCTATTCTTTTTTCAAGCACATCCTGAGTAGAATTAGTAAGCCTTCCATAAATATTTCCAGAATCTGCAAGACCAAAACGATCTGCTGCATGCTGACTGTTATGGAATACATAGGATGTTGTCTGATAAATAGGAACTGCTCTTGAATCCGTTACTGGATCCGCCTCTTCCTGTCCTACATGTAACTGTAATGTTTCAAATTTGTACTGACTCATAATTTTGTTCTCCTTTCACTTTCCTTTTTTGTTTGGTTGTTTTTGTTCTTTTGTTTTCTTGTTTTGTTTTGATGTGCTAATAATAGCCTATGTAAAATCATTTGAAAAATCCTTATATTTTATCGTCAGTGATAAGCTATACTTATCGCGAAAAAAGGATACCTCCAAAGAAGTATCCTTTTATCACCTATTTATATATTTTATTATCTGTCTATCCGGGGCATTATTTCTTTAACTCTTACTCTAATGAATTATACTTATCTATTAAGCTTACTCTTTATTGGTGCTGTTCATCCCAGTAAGAATCATTTCCAAAGTAATACCACTCACCATTAATCTTCTGCCAGCAATCCTTAGGACTCCAGCCATAATTATCCTTATAATACCAGCCATTAGAATCCTTATGCCACATTCCAAGACCTATATAAGAATATGCTCCATTTGCATCCAGATAATAACCATCCTGCCACTGGTCACTTAACATATAGCCACTCTCATCAAAATAATACCAGGTTGAATCAATCTTTTGCCAGCAATCTACAGGATACCA
>JAILGP010000158.1 GCA_024696635.1 Eubacterium sp.
TAATGAGTATATATAAATATGTTCTGATTTGCAATAAAATAAAAGGAAATTTCTTGCGACTATCTCTAAATATAGCTTCATCAGTCAATAAAAAAGCAAAAAAAGCAACAGAATAAAATATAGCAACTGTATTACTAGTGATTACCCCCGCCCCTCTGGAAATCAAAACAAAAATAATCATAAGTGAATAGACAGCTCTATTAAATACTTTCATGCTTTTTAAATAATTAAGCTTGAAACTCTCTGTCATAATTATTGTACCCCAAATACAAAAAAATAATCACACACAAAAATTATAGCACTCAGATAAACATTTCTCAACCTGTTTTATGAGCTGGTCAACCTGGCCATCATTATCAATTTTACGATTTGTATTAGACTCATAATACTCAGCACCAGGTTGATTTTTAATAAATTCAGAGGCTCTTTCCAAAGTGATTCCTCTTTTTTCGACAAGCCTACTTATACGAGTATCCACAGAACTATGGATATACCATAACTCATCACATATAAGCCCGTAATTATCTTGAATAAGAAGGGCCGCTTCTATAACATATATAAATTTATCTTCATCGGATTCAATAAAAGCTTTTTTACAAATATCAATATCATCTAATATCCATTTTTTCACAAGGGGATGAACAATATTATTAAGCTTTTCAAGTTTTTTTGAATCCTGCATAACAAGACTTCCCAAGACCTTACGGTCAATTTCACCTGTATCCTTGTCTAAAATTTTATTTCCAAAGGAATCAAGAATCTCCTGATAAGCTAAACCACCCTTTTTCATAAGAATATGGGCCACCCTATCAGCCTCAATAATATGAGCATAAAACTCTTTTTGAAGAATACTTAATACCAGTGACTTACCAGCACCTATTCCTCCTGTTATTCCTATAACCTTAAAATTTTTATTTTGCATCATAAAGAGATTCTCCAGTATGAAGATCAACAATCAGCTTAACAGCAAGACTTACTGCCTCTTCCATATTTCTCTTCAAAAGTTCTTTAACCACATCCACCTCATCAAGAGCACTTTCAATAAGAAGCTCATCATGAATCTGAAGAATGAGCCTTGAATTAAGATTTTTTTCTTCCAACTCGCGACTCACCTTAATCATTGCAATCTTAATAATATCTGCCGCCGTACCCTGAATAGGAGAATTCATAGCCACTCTTTCACCAAAGGACCTGGTCATAAAATTAGAACTTCCAATTTCAGGTATAGGTCTTACTCGATCAAAAAGGGTTCTGACTGAACCGGTTTTTTTAGCCTGACTTACACATTCATCAAGATATATTTTTACATTCTCATAGGTTTCAAAGTATTTATCAATATATTCCTTGGCCTGACTTCTGGAGATGCCTAAATCCTCTCCTAGACCAAAAGATGATATGCCATAAATTATACCAAAATTTACAGCCTTTGCTCTTCTTCTGAGGTCAGAATCAACCTCTTCTAATGGAACATCAAAAACTTGAGAAGCTGTTATGGCATGTATATCCTTAGAAGAATTAAATGCATCTATAAGAGCCTGATCTTTTGATATAGAAGCCATAACCCTAAGTTCAATCTGAGAATAATCTGCATCCACAAAAACAAATCCATCCTCAGGAATAAAGGCCTTTCTTATCTCTCTGCCTTCAGCAGTTCTTGCCGGAATATTCTGCAGATTAGGTTCCGTAGAACTAAGTCTTCCAGTTGCTGTAACGGTCTGATTAAATTTAGTATGTATTTTACCATCGGATTTTATAGACTCCAAAAGGCCATCCACATAAGTAGATTTAAGCTTTGTAAGACTTCTATATCTTAAAATAAGAGGGATAATAGGATGCTGATCTTTAATTTTTTCAAGAACATCCGCACTGGTAGAATATCCACTCTTGGTTTTTTTACCACTTTGAAGACCTAACTTTTCAAAAAGAATGATTCCAAGCTGCTTTGTGGAATTAATATTAAATTCATTTCCAACATATTCATATATTTTATTACTGATATTATGAATAACTGAATCAAGCTCTTTACCATATGCTTCAAGACTTTCCCTGTCAACCTTAACCCCATATTTTTCCATTTTATGAAGAACAAATATTGTAGGAAACTCAATATCATTATAAAGCTTAGTCTCGGATAATTTATCCAGTTCATCCACAAGAATAGACTTAGCTTTAAGTGGAATAATAGCCTTATAAGCTATGTATTTTTTGAAATCATCATCAAAAAAGGAAAATGCAGTAAAATCATTTTTACCCAAGGTATTCTTTACATATTCTTTTTCGCTTTCTAAATCAACTCCAAGAAATTCATCTGCAATATAATCATAAGAATAAGCATTAGCTAATGGTCTCGCAAGATATGCTGCTAAAGATGCATCAAAAAGAAGATCCTTCTCATTTAAATTCATAACAGAAATATATTCTTTTATAGACATAAAGCTAATACATATATCAGAATTAACATCCTGTCTAAGCTTTGATATATCGAAATCATTTACAATATATACCTTATCTTCTAAAGCTACTGCTCCACCCATAATGGTATTATCTATAAAAACGGAACCAAAGCCTATATTTTTCTCTCCCGACGAATTGATTTTATCAATCATTTCTTTGTAGGAAATATCAATTATTTCAAAATCAAGAGATACTTTTTCAACCTCTATATCAGAATCAAGCTTCAATCCCTCAAATCTTTTAAGCTGACTCTTAAGATCAAGCTCCTTATAATAATCATATGCTTTCTGACTAAAAATATCAGCTTTAGAAACTGCAGAATTTTCTACCGGCATATTCAATTGGCAATCCAGTTTAATTGTTGCAAGATCTCTGGAGAATAAAGCCATTTCTCTCTCTTTATCCAGATTCTCCCTTGCCTTATTGGGTTTGATATTATCAATATCAGCTATAGCAGCTTCTATAGTATGATATTTCTGAATAATCTGGGAAGCAGTCTTAGGACCAATACCCTGTACTCCTGGAATATTATCCGATGTATCACCCATAAGTCCTTTCATTTCGATAAACTCAATAGGTGTAACCCCATATTCTTCCATAACATCCTTTGCATAATAATCTTCAACACTCGTTTTGCCACCCTTGGTTTTGGGGATTCTAACAAGAACCTTATCGGTTGCAAGCTGAAGAAGATCTCTATCGCCAGAAAGAATTGTAACATCCATATCCTGAGAAATTGCCTGTCTGGAATATGTACCAATTATATCATCAGCCTCATAGCCCTCCACCTCTACATGAGCAATACTCATAGCATCAAGAATCTCCTTAATAAGAGGAAATTGTTCTCTAAGCTCAGGATCCATTCCTTTTCTTGTACCCTTATATTCAGAATACATTTCATGCCTAAAGGTTGGAGCATGCATATCAAAAGCAACCACAATATGACTTGGGTTTTCTTCTTCATACACCTTATAAAATATATTTAAAAAACCAAGGACAGCATTTGTATGTATGCCATTCTTGGCTGTAAGTGTATTAGGCAGGGCAAAATAACCTCTGTTCATTATGCTATTTCCATCAATCAGTAATAATTTCAATGTCACAAAGCTCCTCTCCAATTGAAATACCGCGAAGATAATCCTCTTCCAGTTTCCTATACCCTTTTATTCTATCAAAGGATGAAACGACCTTATCTTCATCTATAGCCTGTCCCCTGGTTACTGCGTCTTCATGATCATTCATTATACTTTGACTCAGATTATCAGAAAAATAATAATATTCCTGATTTGTGGTTTTTACAAATTGTTCATAAGAATAAACACGTCTAAGACTGCCGGCATAAAAAATAGCAATGGCAACCAAAATAGCGCTCATGAATATAGAAAAAGCAGAAACCTTAACTCTTTTACGGCTTTTAACATGCTTGCTCATAGACTTTAATTCTCTCTCCAGGTCTCTGCTGAAATCTGTAGAAAGGTCTTCATTATTATCAAGCTGTTTCATACCGACAAGAAGGGTATAATAAATCTCTAATTCTTCACGACACTTTTCACAATTTTGCATATGAATAACAAAGTCCCCCTGCTTATCAGTAGGGACCTTACCTTCAATAAATGGCATAATATAAGATTGTGCTTCCATATGTGTCATAGCTTTATCCTAAAAAAGCCACTCTGAAGATGAGAGTCTCCCATCTTCAGAATGACATTATTTTCTAAATTTATGCATTAAGTAGACTGCTTACTACACTTCCAGCGAGACCCTGTGAAGATGTAGTAGTTGTTTCAGGTCCATTAACAGAAGATGTCATGGGAGTATTCTGTGTTGGAGCAAGAAGGATCTTTCCTGTTCCACGATATACATTTACAAATCCCTCACCAGTTGCAGCAGAACCAATAGCATTACCTGTAACTGTCTCAACTGTAAACTGAAGTGAGCTTGACCATGCAATAGCAAAGTTTCCATCAATTTTTACAGTATCATCCTGAAGAACAAACTCAAAAAGCTCTTCTCTAGGAACTGGACTTTCAAGTACTGCATAACCCTGTCCTGAAAGACAAAGATTGAAAAGACCTTCACCACCAAGAACTGCAGATGATATATTAGATCTTTTTGTAATAGATTCCTGAATGGTATGATCACAGCAAAGGAAAAGTCCATCATCAAGAACCATACCTGAACCCCATGAACCAACATCTTCAATAAGGAGATGTCTATATGTTGGCTCAAGCATTACAAAACCATTACCTGAATATTCAGGCTTAACAGCAGATTCACCAGTAATAGCACCTTTGACCATCTTCCCAAGGAAATTTCCAACACCCTTAACACCAGATGAAACTTTTATATCACCTGTAAGCCACTGCATAGCACCTGCCTGCATCTTACATGATGAATTATTAAGCTGAACCAGAAGCTGACGCTTACGAACATTCATTTCCTTAAGGAAGAATGCATTAGAAGCTGACCACTGATCTACAGAGAGATCTGACTCATGCTCATAAATGTAATACTGACCACCACTAGCGATGCACTTCATGTTATTGTTGTTAAACACATTATTTAACTGAACCATAAATTTTACCCCTTTCTACTTTTAAATAAGTAAACACATAAATAATATAGCTTAAACCAGCACCCCTGCTGGTATTTTTTTAAAAGGGACAGAATAAGACTAATCTGTCCCTAATTATCTAATACTAATTAGTTGTTGATAAGCTTGTCTTCATCTGACCAGCTGTAAAGTGAACGAATCTCTTTACCAACAACCTCTGCTGGATGCTCAGCACTCTTCTTACGAAGCGCCTTGAAATGAGCCTGTCCACTTGCAGATGACATATCAAGAAGGAAGTCCTTAGCAAATGTACCATCCTGGATATCAGCAAGAACCTTCTTCATAGCCTTCTTTGTATCCTCAGTAATAATCTTAGGACCTGTGATATAATCACCATACTCAGCTGTATTAGAAATTGAATATCTCATTCCTGCGAAACCACTCTGATAAATAAGATCAACGATAAGCTTCATCTCATGGATACATTCAAAGTAAGCATTTCTAGGGTCATAACCAGCTTCTGTAAGAGTTTCGAAACCAGCCTGCATAAGAGCAACAACACCACCACAAAGAACTGCCTGCTCACCAAAGAGGTCAGTCTCTGTTTCAATTCTAAATGTTGTTTCAAGAAGTCCTGCTCTTGCACCACCAATTCCAGCACCATAAGCAAGGGCCAGATCCTGAGCGTGACCTGTTGCATCCTGATATACAGCTATAAGACAAGGAGTACCCTTACCAGCCTGATACTCTGAACGAACTGTGTGGCCAGGAGCCTTAGGTGCGATCATTGTAACATCAACATCTGCAGGTGGAACAATCTGTCCAAAATGAATATTGAAACCATGTGCGAACATAAGCATATTGCCTGGCTCAAGGTTTGGCTCGATATCGTTCTTGTACATAGCAGCCTGCTTCTCATCATTAATAAGAATCATGATGATATCAGCTTTCTTAGCAGCCTCAGCTGTTGTATAAACTTCAAAGCCCTGCTCCTCAGCTCTCTTCCAGGATTTACTTCCCTCATAGAGACCTATAATAACATGTGCACCTGAATCCTTCAGGTTAAGTGCATGTGCATGACCCTGGCTACCATAACCTACTATTGCGATTGTCTTACCTTCAAGAAGAGATACATTACAATCCTGCTCATAGAAAATCTTTAAATCTGACATTTTTATGCCTCCCTTAATATATAACTTGCCCAGTATTATTACTGAGTTAATTTAAAACTAATTAATTATAATGAATATAATATATTAATTTTATTATTTAATTATTTTTATTTGTTTTATTATTTGTTTTATTATTTGTTTTATTGTTTGTTTTATTATTTGATCTTAATTATCATCAATTTCATCTGTTCCTCTTGTAAGACCAGTTATACCAGTTCTGACAAGCTCAACAATTTCAAATCCTTCAAGTAAATGAAGGAATGCAGAAATCTTATTGGTATTACCCGTAAGTTCTATCATTAAAGAATCAGGTGAAACATCAACGATGTTTGCTCTATAAATATTAGCTATAGATATAACCTGTTGTCTCTCATCCTTGTCAGCCTTAACTTTAACAAGAGCCAGTTCTCTACATACAGATTCACCATCTTTAAGCTCAATTATCTTTACAACATCCTCTAGCTTATTAAGCTGATTCTTAATCTGCGAAAGAATCTTGTCATCTCCAGTTACAACTACAGTCATACGAGAATACTTTGGATTCTGAGTTACTCCAACTGATAAGCTGTCGATATTATAACCACGACGGCTGAACATGCCGGACACACGACTAAGTACTCCTGCTGTATTGTCTACAAGTAGAGAAAGAACCTTTGTCTTCATAATATAATCCTCTCTTTCCCAAATTCAAAAATACAGTTCTAATTTTAGCTTTACTAAGCATCATTGTCAAGTCACGAAACAAGGTTATAAAATTCTTAATAAACTACAACCGGAGTACCTGCATCTACTGAAAAATATAAATCTCTCGCAAAATCCAGGGGCAGGTTAACGCAACCATGAGACCCATTAGAAACATATATATCCTCACCAAACTTCCATCTCCAGGAAGCATCATGAAGCCCTATACCTCTATTAAAAGGCATCCAATAATCAACCCATACAGGTGTTTCTCCACCAGTAAGCAGGGATGGGGACTGCTTATAATATATATAATAAAGCCCAGGAGGTGTTGCATTACCACGGTTCACACAACCAGTCACACAATCCGCCTCCATAGTCATCTTGCCCTCAAGATATAAATAAACATGTTGATTTTCCAGATCAACCTCGACATAGGTATCACCTATATCATCTTCTTCCTTTGTATATACCGTTCCTTCATAACTAAAGACAGGTGTTCTTGATACATTTCTTTGATGAATAAGATCAGAATATAAAAGGTCCGTTTCTTCTTCTAAATTAATCTGCCACCCATAATACTCTCCATGAACATTTATATATTTACCCTTATAGGTTCTAAATACTCTATCTTTATCATAAGTATCATGAAGCCAGGAATATCTTTTAAGAACTGCTTCTGTAGCATTTTTGCTGATAGCAGCTCCATAGGTTTCACTAATAGCTATAGTGTCATACAGTTGTCTTCTGGTAAATGGTATTTCAACATCCCCGTATATATAATATATTTTTAGATTAGCTATATTATTACAATATTCAAGGCATTGCTGTACCTTATAGGATTCAACAGGAAACTGAGGACCCTTGTAAAAGCCTTCCTCTTCCACATTTATAGAAGTTTCTTCATGACTTATAGCCTCTTTAATACGAGTCTTAAGACCATCAATATCCTCTATAGTTGTACCGGCTTCCTTAATGGTAGCAACAACAATCCCTTCA
Organism: Eubacterium sp.; assembly: GCA_024696635.1. Taxonomy (GTDB): domain Bacteria; phylum Bacillota; class Clostridia; order Lachnospirales; family Lachnospiraceae; genus Eubacterium_Q. Next base: position 7,861 of record JAILGP010000158.1, read on the forward strand.
TCATTCATTTCTATTATAGGATTTTCGGGGCTTATCATTTTATCAGGATTAAGCTGAGTAAATTTTTCAATTCTGCTCTCAAGAAGATCCTCCTTAAAGGAAAGAGTTTTTCCTATTTTATAATCCTTTCCATCAAAGTTTGAAAACCATAAAAATGGATTCTGAGATTCTTTTATATCATTAAGACTGCTTAAATAGTCATAAACAAGACCAATTTCAGAACCCTTTATGACTTGTTTACCATCTCTAAAAATAATTTCCAGCTTATATTCCGAAGGATTTTCCTTTTCAAGCTCCTCTGCATAAAGGGGAGACTTAAAACTATAATCTGTACCATTTATCCTGCTGCCAGGAGAAAAATAAAATTGCGCAAAGTAAGCCATGGATAGATATGCTACCATACCTAGCCCCAGTAAAATTATTAAAATATCTCTTAATACCTTCAACATAATACCGAACCATATTTACTTAAACACTATTCCAACCACCTCAGGAATATTATTTATTTTCAGCTTGACCGAATGCTGTCCTATGCCATTTGTTATAAGCATAGTTGTATTCCCCATTTTTTTCATTCCATAAACATAATCTGCAAAGGGTCTAAGTCTTGGTGTAATAAGACCTCTGTTTATAAAAGGAAATCTTAGAATTCCACCATGAAAATGCCCTGACAGAACAAGATCAGCTCCCCACTGGCTATAGGCCTTCATAAAGTCAGGAGTATGTCCCAAAAGTATATTATACTCGTCATTAGAGGGAAGCCCAAGCATTTTATTGATTTTTTCTCCATCAAGCTCTGGAAAAACTCCTCTTCCATAATATTTTATAGGAATATCCAGACCATAAACCCTTACATTATCCCATATTTCAAAATTATCATTAACTAGAAATGTAACGTTCTCATCAAGACTATTTTTAAAAGCATCCCAAGCTTTTCCTGATTCATGATAATTAAGACTGCATCTTTTTTCGTGATTGCCCAAGGCATAAAAAACCTTATAGGATTCAGAAAGCTTATTTATAAGATCAGCTGCAGGAAGGATTTCCCCATCCTCACCCTCAGCATTACTATTTACCATGTCTCCGCCAAGAAGAATGTATTGAGGATTAAACTCATTTACAAGATTAATAATTCTTTCATTAAGCCTTCCACCCTGAGCCTCATGGTAATCAGAAATAAATACAAGTTTTTTACCCCTGAGATTTCTTATGGCATCCTTTTTAGAATCAGAATCATTATGACCAGATAGGCTTATTTCATATGTAGTAAGCTTAATCTTATTCAACTCTCTATAGCTTTCCAGGAAAACAAAAATCACCAAAGCAATACAGAGAGCAAATATTATCAGTAATATATGCATTCTATTCCCCGTCGTCAGAATCTACACTAAAACCTTCTACTCCATAATCGTTAGGGTCCTTTTCAAATTCAGGATCTAACATATCTTCTTCAGATGAATCACCCATTTCTTCTGATTCCATATCAGTATCAATATCTAATTCATCTGCATCAATATCCTCAGAATCTGTATCTATATCAGAATCTGTATCACTTGTATTCTCATCCCCCTCTGAACCTTCAAGTCCAGCTTCCTTTTCTGCTTGTTTTCTAAAATCTTCTATTTTATCCTGGGAAATTCCAGGAAGCTCATCCATTGAAGATATACCAAAATTCCTAAGAAAATCATCTGTTGTACCGAAAAGTATAGGATGTCCAGGCGCATCCAGTCTTCCAACTTCACAAATAAGGTTATATTCCACCAGCCTGTTTACTACATGGGAACAAGATACCCCTCTTATTTTCTCTATTTCAGCCCTGGTCACCGGTTGTTTATAGGCTACAATAGCGAGGGTTTCAAGCAGGGTATCTGTAAGAGAATGCTTTTTAGGCATATTTACAATCCTTCCCAGCACCTCAAAATATTCATTCTTTGTACAGAGCTGATATTTACTTTCCAACCTTAATAGTCTAATACCGCGATCCTGATCTTCATAGGATTTTTCCAGTTCGTCTACCGCTTTAAGAAAATCCTTTTTATTAATCGGATCCTCCTCAGTACCAAGAGCCTGAAGAAGCTTATTTTCTTCAATTGCACTTCCAGTTGCAAATAGTATAGCTTCAATGGCAGCCTTTAAATTAACGTCACTCATTTTGTTTTACTCCAGTGAATCAATAAGTATATCACCAAACATTTCTTCCTGTCTGATGAGCAGAGCTCCCGATTTCATAAGCTCTAAAATAGCAAGAAATGATACTATAAGATTATTTTTTCCCCTCTTGGAACCAAGAAGGGTTTTAAAATTAATGGATTTTAATCCTCTAATTTCATTTCTTATCTCTATCATCTTATCTTCAAGTCTTATTTCATCCCTTTTTATGGTACCAAATTTACTTCTAACAGGATCCACTCTGTCTATTTCACGCCTTAGAAGTGTTTGAAAAATTTCATTCAACTTCTGCATGGTAATATCCTGAAGAAGCTCCTCTGGCTTTACCTCCTGCTTTATCTGCTTTACCTCAGGAGGAATAGTTTCAGACTTATAATAAGAATTACCAGCATCTATAGACATATCTTTAAGCTCATAAGATGCATACTTGTACATCTTATATTCAATAAGACTTTTAACAAGCTCGCTTCTAGGATCCTCTTCCTCCTCTTCTTCCTCTTCTTCTTTAGGAAGAAGCATTTTAGATTTAATGGATATAAGTGTTGCAGCCATAACAAGGAAGTCACTCATCACATCCATATCCTCTTCATCCATTTTTTCAAGATAATCCAGATACTGTTCAGTAATCTGAACAATAGGTATATCAAAAATATTAAATTTATTTTTCTCTATCAAATGCAGAAGAAGATCTAAGGGACCTTCAAATGTATCTAATTTATAACTTGGCTTATCCATTTTTATTCAGCGCTCCAGGTAAGAGATGATGCTTCTTTCTTTTTATCTCTTGTAAGAAGATCACGAAGAGCATCCTTTGCAAGATAGCCTTCAAAAAGAATCTTATTTACCTGTTCCACAATAGGCATATCTACATCATATTTATTGGCAAGTGCAAGTGCAGCCTTAGCAGAATATACTCCTTCAACTACCATCTTGACATCATCCATAGCCTCCTGATAGGTTTTTCCCTGTCCCATAAGGTAGCCCGCTCTTCTGTTACGACTATGCTGAGAAGCACAGGTAACAATAAGGTCACCAGTTCCAGAAAGGCCGGCAAATGTTTCTGCCTTGCCACCCATAGCAAGACCAAGACTTGTTATCTCATATATACCTCTTGTAATAAGAGCAGCCTTGGTATTATCTCCACAGCCAAGTCCATCAGCAACACCAGCAGCCAGTGCTATAACATTTTTAATAGCCCCGCCAAGCTCAATACCCACCATATCCGGACTTATGTAAACCCGAAAATAATCATTCATGAACACATCCTGAACCTGTTTAGCAAGACCTTTATCCTTAGCACCAACAACAACAGTTGTAGGAAGCTCACGTCCAACCTCTTCAGCATGACTAGGACCGGAAAGAACAGCAACCCTGGCCTGTGGAATCTCCTCCTCTATAACCTGAGAAAGTCTCATAAGACTATCATCCTCAATTCCCTTAGCTACATTTACGATTATCTTATCCTTTTCTATATAAATAGAAGCACTCTTTGCAGTTGTTCTGACAAATGGAGATGGTACCGCCATAACAATAAGCTCCTTGTCATAGATAGCATTTTCCATATCAGTTGTATATTCAATAGTTCCTGGAAGCATAACTCCAGGAAGCTTAGAAAGATGTTGGGAATTTTCTCTCAACATAGATATTTCTTCAGGATCAATAGACCACACAGTTACTTCATGATTATTACCTGCAAGAAGCTTAGTAAGTGCTATACCCCAACTGCCTGCACCAAGTACACAAATTTTCATACGCCCTCCTGTTTTTTGAAGTGGAACTTATTTTCTTCATGATTTATTAATCTTATTATATTGGCCTTATGCTTATAAATAGCAAGTCCCGCAAATAATACAGCTACTAGGCAGCTCTCAATAAAAGCATTCCTTGAAGATGGAATAGTCATATCGAAGCAAAGTAAACCACATAGACCAAATATTATATATGTAATAACAAATTCAATCATAAGAGAAATAGAACCAACTGACATATATTTAGTAATTGCAATAGCGCCAACAAAAAGCACCAAAAGAATAATTATCATTAAGGGTTCAAGCAATCCAACAACAGTACCACCTATAGTTGCAATACCCTTACCACCCTTAAATTTAAGATAAAAGGGAAATACGTGGCCAAGAACTGCACCGAATCCGACATAAAGCACAAACAAAAGATAAGAATCCGGATACATATTCTTGAATACAAATCTGGCTATAAGACATGGTATAAATGCTTTAAGAAAGTCTCCAAGAAAAACCACAAGTCCCATCTTAAAGCCAAGAACCCTAAGAGCATTTGTAGTACCCGAATTACCACTACCATGCTGTCTTATATCTGTACCACTGAGTTTTCCAACAATAACGCCAGTCTGTAAAAGACCACATCCATAACCTAAAATAAGACAAATTATTCTATACAAAATAATCATTTGTTTTCATTCCTCTCACGAAGCAGAATTCTGATAGGAGTGCCTCTAAATAAAAAGGCTTCTCTTAATTTATTTTCAAGATATCTTATATAAGAAAAATGCGACAGCTCCTTATCATTTACAAATAGCACAAATGTCGGAGGCTTTACGCTAACCTGAGTCATATAGAAAAGCTTAAGCCTTCTACCCTTATCCTGAGGTGGTTCATTTTCAGCTACAGCATCCATAAGAATCTCATTAATAACACCCGTCTGAATTCTATGACTACAATATCCATAAACCATATCTATCATATCGTAAAGCTTATTCAGCCTCTGTCCTGTAAGAGCAGAGACAAAAAGCATTTCAGCATAAGGCATATAAGAAAGCTTAGTTTTTATATCCTTAGTCATACGATTCATGGTATTAGTATCTTTTTCAATAAGATCCCACTTATTGACTACTATTATCATTCCCTTGCCACGCTCATGGGCAATTCCTGCAATCTTTGCATCCTGATCAGTAACTCCTTCGGAAGCATCTATAACAAGGATTGCAATATCGCACCTTTCTACAGCGGCAACAGTTCTGATAATACTGAACCTTTCTATTTCATCCTTGATTTTAGATTTACGCCTGAGTCCAGCAGTATCTATAAATACATATTCAGAACCATTATGCTTTATTCTTGTATCTATAGCATCTCTTGTTGTACCAGCTATATCAGAAACTATAAGTCTGTCACTACCAATAAGTTTGTTTATAATTGAAGATTTGCCTGTATTAGGTTTACCAATAACCGCAACTCTAGGTATGTCTTCGTCCTCATCATCCTCTGCATCCTGACCAAAGCCCTCTACAACCTTTTCAAGAAGATCACCTAAGCCCTGTTTACCTAATGCAGAAACAGGATATGGATCACCTATTCCAAGATTATAAAACTCATATACATAAGGCTCAAACTTCTCATAATTATCTACCTTGTTTACACAAAGAACAATATTCTTATGAGACTTTCTAAGCATATCAGCAACCTGAATATCACTGGCAGTAACTCCACTTCTAACATCAGTTACAAATATAATAACATCAGCTGTCTCTATAGCAATCTCAGCCTGTTCACGCATGCTTCTCATGATTACATCTTCAGCCTCAGTATCTATACCACCTGTATCAACCAAAGTGAACTTCCAGTTAAGCCATTCAGCATCTGCATATATTCTATCTCTTGTAACTCCAGGAGTATCCTTAACTATAGCAAGTCTTTCTCCAGCAAGAGTATTAAAGAGTGTTGATTTTCCAACATTTGGTCTACCTACAATAGCTACCATTTTCTTTGACATATTTAATCACCGCCCTAAATTTAAAACTAAAATATTGTATCATATAAAGAATTATTTTGAAAGACCTTTAAAATGCCATCTTAATATGTTCTATATTTTGCCCTTCTATCCCTATTACATCAAATCTTATGCTGGTTCTATCCTCAATATAATTATGATCACTTAAGTAATAAAGTGCAGCATTTCTTATTCTGTTCTGTTTCTTAGAATCCACAGCCTCCAAAGGATTTCCACTAAAGGAAGAAGTTCTATATTTAACTTCTATAAAGACGATTTCCTCCTTGTCCCTTGCTATAATATCTATCTCAGAATATCTGGTCCTGTAATTCATATCCAGAATCTCCATTCCTTCCATTTCAAGATATTCTGCAACCTGTTTTTCCCAAAAAGCCCCTATCTTTCTTGTATTATCTGTCATAATCCACCCCAAAAAGATACTAATCACTTTATATATTTTGATATAAAGCTCCTTCTATGAATTCTGCAAGGACCTATGGCTTGTAATGCATCAGTATGCTTCTTAGTTCCATAGCCTGCATTCTGCTCAAATCCATACTCAGGAAATTCTTTTCCATATTCTTCCATCATCCTATCCCTGGTTACCTTTGCTACTATACTTGCCGCCGCAATTGCATAGGATGTGGCATCTCCTTTTATAATACTTCTCTGCATGAAGTCAATATCAGGAATTGGAAATGCATCTACCAGTACAAGATCCGGCTTTACAGATAGCCCTAAAACAGAATCCCTCATAGAAAGGCTATCCGCCAGGCTGATTCCTTCAGAATCAATAAAATCTGCATTTCTCATTCCAACAGCCCAGGAAATAGCATTTGCGGTAATCTCATCATATAATCTTTCTCTAAGCTCAGCTTTAACTTGTTTTGAATCATTTACATAAGGAATAACATAGTCTCGAGGCAAAATAACCGCTGCAGCTAAAATAGGACCAGCAAGGGGACCTCTTCCCACTTCATCCACTCCACATATATATTTAAATTCATCACCAGCAGAAAGATCATAATGCTTCATAAGCTCAACTCTTTTAATTTCATCAGTATAATTATCTATAAGCTTTCTGGCACTTTCTAATATAGGAAGAATACCACTTCTTTGATCCAAGGAATACGTCTCAACAAATTCATTGAGAGCTTTTACCTTGTCATTAAGAGCCATAAAATCCATATCCTTAATTGCTTTAAGTTCTTTCCTTATATCTCCCATTTTTATACTCATAATATATAAACCCCTCGTAAATAAAACAAATCACATATCTCAGTATATTAAAAACATCCGGGTCATACAACCCGAATGTTTTTAATTCTACTCAACTTTTCCAAAACTAGAGAAAGGAGCAAGTCTAAATCCAACTCTACCAATAATTTTCTCTCGACTGATATTTCCAACATCAGCCCACCTGCTATCACGGCTATCATTTCTATTATCACCCATAACGAAATATTCATCCTCGCCAAGATAGACCGGATCAGAAGCAATTCCACTATCCAGAATAATCTCCTTACCATAGCTTTCAACTAAAAGTGTATCATTTATATAAATATTTCCATCTGGTAAAATCTGAACCTTTTCTCCAGGAAGACCAATAATTCTCTTAACGAAGTAAACCTCTTCATCCTGTGGATAAGGAAAAACAATAATATCAAATCTTTCAGGATCATTGAAATGATAATTAAATTTATCAACCCATAACTGGTCACCATTATAAAGTGTATTTTCCATGGATTCGCCATTAACAGATGTTCTCTGCCCCACATAGGTTATTAAGAGATAACATAATATTATGACGACACCAATATATATAATAAGACTAAGAAGTTCCTTAACAATATTTACCTCATTAGGGTCTTTCTTTTTCTTTACCTTCTTATAATCCGGGTTATTATAATCCTCTTCTGTATAATCATCAGCTGGATCTTCTTCAGTCACTTCAGAATCTGAATCTTTTGTATCTGAATATTTTGAATCCGAATCTTTTGTATCCGAATCTTTATCTTCTGATTCCTTAACCTCTGATTCCTTATTTTCCGAATCATTTACTTTGGTTTCTATTGTTGATTCCGAGTCGCCTGATTCCTGACTCTTTACTTCATAGCTATCATAAGAAACCGAAGCATTGACAGTTTCATTATTATCTGATGCTGACTCAGAGGTCTGAGCCTGAATAGGATCATTTGCAGGAGAATTAGATTCAGATTCATTTTTCTTTTCATCTTTACCCTGTTTTCGAGATTCCTTTAAAGCCAGCTTCTCAGCCTTTTTCTTTTCTTTTAATTCTAATTTTTGTTGTCTCTTAAGTTCCTTTTCCTCTTCATAGGTCATTTCTTCTGCCCATTTTGCGAAATCAGAACGCTTTTCCTCATCTTCAAATGCCATAACGTCTCCTTTATATGCTTTCAGGATTTTCCAAGGAAATTCTGCCAAGATTACCAGACCTTAAATCATCAATAAGAAGCTTTGCGGCCTTATCTATATCCGGCTCCCCACCTTTCTTAACACACTTTTTATTATCAGCAATTACTCCAAGGATAAATTCCTTTTCTAAACCATCCATAATCATATACCTATCTTTAAGTACATTGCAATAATTACTTTGCATAAAATCAATAATAAACATAGCAATATCGCGCATTTCAAGTATATCATCATTGATAGAGCCAATTGAGGCAAGTCTATATCCAATTTCAGGATCATCAAACTTAGGCCATAAAATACCGGGAGTATCAAGAAGATTAATATCCTTAGATATTCTAATCCATTGATTTCCTCTGGTCACTCCAGGTTTATTACCTGTTTTAGCAGCAGTTTTTCCAACATAGGAATTTATAAATGTAGATTTACCAACATTTGGTATTCCAACTATCATAGCCTTTATAGGCCTGGCCGCAATACCTCGTTTTTTATCTCTTTCAAGCTTATCCTTACAGGTTTCCCTGACTGCATTAGTAATTGTAATAGTTTGTTTCCTCACTCTGGCATCAATAGGAATGGCCATAATATTCTGATTTTTAAAATAATCAATCCAGCTTTCTGTCACTTTAGAATCGGCCATATCCGATTTATTAAGAATAATAAGACGTTTTTTATTATTAGCAAGTGTTTTTATATCGGGATTAGAGCTGCTAAATGGAATTCGTGCGTCCAGCAGTTCAATAACAATGTCACATAGCTTGATATCTTCCTGCATCTTTCTTCTTGCGGCAGTCATATGTCCCGGATACCAGTTAATACTCATTACTTCAATACCCCCCTATCTTCTTTAGGATAGATACGATATATCACTTTACCTTTAATTTCAGATTTCTGAACATTACCATAATTGATAAAACGAGAATCCTCACTGTTACTGGTATTATCACCTATAACAAAGTACTCATCCTCACCAAGAGTTATAGTTTCAGACAAAAGCCCTGCAGAATTAATATATGAGTAAGAAAGTTCATCACTTGTACGCTTTCCATTAATAACAAGTCTGCCACCTACAACAGATATTTCATCACCAGGAAGACCTACAACTCTTTTAATATCATAATAATCATTACTACCAATTTTAACTATGGCCACTATATCATTTCTATGAATTCTACCTATCTTATAAGCAAATTTATTAAGAATAAGTTCATCATCATTTGAAATAGTATTTTCCATGGAAGGACCAGTCATAAATACTGATTGAAAGCAGAACTCAGTCACTCCAAAGCCTAAAATTATAGCAGCAAAAACAACGATGAATGTATTTGTAAATGTTTTAAAGGCTCTTTTTTTAACAGGCTTCTTCTCGCCTTTCTTGCCTAATGTAAACTTAAGAGAACCCTTTCTTTTTTTCATAATATAATTC
>JAILGP010000190.1 GCA_024696635.1 Eubacterium sp.
TCTAAAATACTCTGGAAAACGTACCTCAAAACAAATTCTGATTCCAACTCGTAAAGAATCTATTTCTATTACACCATTATCTTGTCCTTCAGTAAAGTTTTCCTTATCCCATCCCCACAATGCACGTTTACTGTATTTTTCTCTTTTTCCATCAGGCGAAAATACAAAGGCGCAATTATAATAGTGCGAATCATCTTTAATAATTGTACCTATCACAATATACATCTTAGATTCTTTAGCTAGTATTTGAAGTTTTTCATGTATTTGACTTACCTTTTCAAAATCAACATCAGATGAATGTTCAATACAATGAGGAGGATACCCTGTTACGGCACATTCCGGAAAAACTAGTAGTCTGACACCGGACTTACATGCTTCAAGGATTCCCTTTTTAATATGACTATAATTGTTTTCGATATTTGCTGTCACATCAAATTGATAAGCACCGATTCTCAATTCACCACCACCTATTAACGCTTTATCTTCTCATATAATTCTCTTTTTGCTGTATCTATTATTTCTTCGCTCGGTTCTCTATGCCCTCCCGGAACTTCAAATGTATCTCTGTCTCTATGCTTACAAAAGATATTTCACAGAGTCAATCGCATTTCTTCCATTCCAAGCTCTACCAACCCAGTATCTACGATTACTATTACCAAACGAAAAGAACAGCATACTTAATCCTCATCTTCCTCATTGTTTCCTAAGCCGTTATATAACATCTCGTTATACTTAGCATTGGCATCTTCACAGTCTTTCTTAGCTCTCCAGGTTTCTATCTCACTTCGGATAGCAAGCATCTCATCAACAACCTCTTCCATCGAACGCGGCTTTGCCTGATAAATGTAAGAAGTCATTCTATCCATTGCTTTGGGACTCCCAAGATTTTTTACTATTTCTTCACCCAGTTTATCCGGATAACCAAGCGACCTGACGGCTGTCATCAGGTTATCCCTGGAATAGAGCCATCTTCTTTTATTATCGTCCATTATATTTATATCCACAATCCGCCTTCTCAGGACCCTCAACACCAGATTCATAGTGTGTTTTGAACTCCATATTTATCTCGCGGATTTCTTTCTTTCCATCTATATAATCCTGATACATATCAGCCAACCCTGACATACATCCATCACAAGAACCATTGACATTGCCGATAGACTCAGCCCCTGGAGCGCTTGGCGCAAGCTCCTCTGCTGATTTACCAAGAGATGTAGAGCCACCAGATGTAGCAAAATAACCATCTTCTCTTATTCATTTGAACTGTTTTGCAAATTCAGTTATAGCTTTAAGGTCATCCTCATTTGGTCTTCCTTTATGGAGTCCCTTAAACTCACCCTTACAGTGAAATTCTTTATCATCAGTCTTAATTCCAACCTTTTCAGCCTCGGCCTTTACCTTTTTAAGCGTAGAATTAAGCATTGCAGCTGAACCAAAATTAACAATCTTTCCAACCTTTGATTTATCTAATAGACTGATAAATTGTCTCACTTCAGGATCTATACTAAATGCATAGTATGAATTTCCAAGGAATAGAATATCTACGGGCTCATTTACCGCCTCACTTATAGGCAATGCTTCAACTCCAAGTTCTTTTGCAAGCGCCTCAGCAAGTTTCTTTGTATTTCCGGTTTTTGTATAATACCTTACCGCATATTTCATAAACTGCACCTCCTCAGATAAATGAAACCTTAGGACATTATGTCCAAATAACTACTCAAAAATCATAATTACAAATCACGACTCAGCGAATCCGGTATCCCTCTCGGTCCCCTGATAGCATATATTCCATATTCTTCCTTAAGGATGTCAAATGTGAATAGCTCTCTATCGTATCTCTTCTCGAGTTTTATCTTCATCAGAGCTGTTATAGTCAGATTCTTGTCCTGATAGGCATAAGGAATATTGGTTTCCAGAACAGTACATTTATACATTATCGCCGACACCGGAGCTGCTACATACATAAAGACCGTATCACCGACTTTGATACCATTTCCCTGTTTCCAGTTGATTTCCTTTTCTTTATCAAAGGCGTGTTCTACATCGTAATACTTGGGATTAGCCGGTATGATCCACTCTTTAGGTTGTCTCGTTTTCTCTTTTTTCTTTTTAGAAGCAGTCGCTGCAAAGCTGAAATCTATAACAGAATAAATATCCTTTAATGCTGCTGTCCCATCCAGAAGAACCGAAATCCAGTTATCCTTATTCATATGATAAGCAGGAAGATAACCTTTCTGATGAAGTAGCATATCCATAAATACAGGATCATCCAGCTTAACATTTATCACATCAACATCGTCTGTTCCGGACAAACCAAGTTTATCCTTGGATAC
>JAILGP010000162.1 GCA_024696635.1 Eubacterium sp.
AAAACAAATAAACATGTCTTTTTATGTAGTAATGATGATATTTAATTATATTATGGTATTAGCTTATAAAATTTTAATATGACATTATAGGCTATATAAAGCTGATTTCGTATATAAAAATACATGCATATGATTAGGAGAATCAAAATGAAATCTGTAGTATATCCAGGAAGCTTTGATCCTATAACATTGGGACATCTTGATATTATAAAGAGAGCAGCGACAATATTTGACGAAGTTTATGTATGTGTACTTAATAATTCTGCAAAAAAAACTCCGTTGTTTTCTTTAGACGAACGTGTTAAAATGATTGGTGATGTTGTTTCGGAATTTGATAATGTTAAAGTTGCTTCTTATGGCGGCTTACTTGTTGATTTTGCAAAACAGCATGACATTAATGTGATAATAAGAGGACTTCGTGAGATTACTGATGCCGGAACAGAGCTTTCTATGGCACAGGGTAATCATACTGTTGCGCCTGATATTGATACATTATTTTTGGCAACGGATCCAAAGTATTCATTTATTAGTTCATCTATGGTAAGAGAGTTTGCCGGTTATGGAAGATCTGTTGAAGGCTTTGTGCCTGATATTGTGAATAAAGCAATTAATGATAAGTATAAAATTAATTAATTATTTGATTGGTATCATATTAATGTATTTATAATGTTTTTGTATTATTATTAATAATATTATAAATAGTATTTTAAAAATTATATTTATTGGAGAAAAGTATAAGATATAAATATTACAGGAGGATGTATAAAAATGGGTAAAAAGGGTGTTGAAGAAATGATCGATGAGATAGAGGTATTTATCCAGAGCTGTAAATTTCAGCCGCTGTCTCAGAATAAGCTTATTGTTCCAAAGGATGAGCTTGATCGTATGCTTAATGAATTAAAGCTTAGAATGCCTAGTGAAATCGAGAGATGCAAAAAAATAATGAGAAATAAAGAGGCTATACTTGCATCAGCCAGAACCCGTTCAGATGCTATTATATCCGAATCTGTAAATGAGGCTAATCGTCTTGTTGAACAGAACCATATTACAGAACTTGCGAATGCACGTGCAAATGATATTCTTGAAGCTGCTAGAGCAGAGGCAGAAAGACTTGTTTCTGAAGCAGAAGCAGAGGCTAAGGAAGTTCGTTTAAGTGCTATGCTTTATACAAAACAGAAGGTTTCTGATATTAGGAATTTCCTTCAGACTACACTTGAGTCAGAAAATGAGAATTATCATAATCTTATTGATAGCCTGGAGAGTGGTGTTTATACACTGGATACAAACCTTAATGAAGTGGAGACAAGCATTAATCTTATTAATGGCACAACGTCAAGTGCCTTTAATGATAATTATGATAATTTTGATGATGAAGATGATTATAGTTCAGCTCCAGCAATGAAGTATTCCTCAGAAGAAAATGAAGAAGATGATTATGATGAGGATGATGATTATGATGAGGATGATGATGATTATGATGACGAGGATGATGATTTTCTTGATGATTAATCATTAGCTTATTAAACTATTTTCATATCTTTAATTATAGAATATAAAAGCCGTAGAATTTATTAATTATTCTGCGGCTTGTTTTTATATAAATATATTATATGTTTAGTGGGATAACTATAATTGGACATCAATTTCTTTGTTTATGTTATTTGTCTTATTGACATCAGCATTGTCTTCAATTGGTTTATCTATAAGAATATATCTCTTGGTATGTCCTCTGTAATATTTTTTTCCATCTAACTGAACTATTTCTTCTACAAGAATTTTATCTATTTGTCCAGAAAAGGACATTTCAAATGCTTTTTTCTGCTTTTCTGTTAATTCCAGTAATCTATTACTTCTTTCTGTTTTTATCTGTTCATCTACCTGGTCAGGCATCTTTTCGGCGATTGTACCTTTTCTTTTAGAATATTTAAATACATGCATTTCATATAGGTTTAATTTTTCAAGATTCTCATAGGTTGTTTTAAAATCCTCATCTGTTTCACCTGGAAAACCGACTATGATATCTGTAGTAATAGCAGGTCTGTCAAAATATTTTCTAAGAAGTTCAACAGTTTCTGTATATTCTTCTATAGTGTATTTTCTATTCATAGCCTTAAGTGTTTTGTTGCAGGCGCTCTGAAGTGAAAGATGAAAATGAGGACAGAAGCTTTGAATTTTAGATACACGTTCCAAAAATTCTTTGGTTATGGCCCTGGGTTCAATAGAACTCATTCTTATTCTGTCAATTCCCTGTATTTTAGAAATCCTATATATAAGATCTGTAAGGCTTATATCTTTATCCTGATAATTGGAAATGTTAATTCCAGTTAGTATTATTTCTTTAACACCGTTTTCGGCGAGTGTAGCAACCTCATCAACTATATCCATAAGCTTTTTACTTCTGATTCTTCCTCTGACATAAGGAATAATGCAATAAGTACAGAAGTTATTGCAGCCATCCTGAACCTTTACATAGGCTCTTGTATGAGTTTGTGGTTTATTGATTTTTGTGTTTTCATATTCAGTAGCTTTATTAATATCAATTATATTGTCACTTGTATTTCCCTCGGAAAGATACTGGGACAGGATTCTTGCTACATCCTTTTTTCTGTTGTTTCCAATTATAACATCCAGACTACCATCCTTTAATAATTCTTGTCCTGAAGCCTGTATATAACATCCTGTTGCTGCTATAACAGAGTGGGGATTTCCTTGTTTTCTCATACGATGGATAATCTGCCTTGATTTTCTGTCAGCCATGTTGGTAACGGAACAGGTGTTGATTATATATATATCGGCAGCTTCATTTTCATCTGCTTTGATGCAGCCGTGATTTAATAATTCCTCAAGCATTGCATCTGATTCATATTGGTTAACCTTGCAGCCAAGGGTATAAATATTTATTTTCTTATTTTTTAAATTTTGATACATGAAGCATTACCTTTCGTGTTGACTTTTTTATGCATAACTTTTATTATTATAGCATAAGAAAAAAATCTGTAAATAACGGAGGATATACACATGACACAGGTTAGAGTATCACTTAATTCAATGGAAAAGGTTAAGTCATTTGTTAATGACATCTCTGGTTTTACTAAGGCTGATTTTGATTTAGTATCCGGAAGATATGTAATCGATGCTAAGTCTATTATGGGTATTTTCAGTCTTGATCTTTCAAGTCCAATCCAGTTAAATATATATGCTGAGGATGATGAAGAAAAGATTCTTGAAACAATTAAGCCTTATATAGTTGATTAATATTTATTTGATA
>JAILGP010000193.1 GCA_024696635.1 Eubacterium sp.
AAAGTCCGGATCTAGAAACAATCTGTAAGCAACAGCAACCCCAAGAGATGCGCCATATACCAGCTCTATTTTATTCATCCCATTATCATGCAAGTATTTCTTAAGACAAGCATACTCTTCATCTGCATTTATATATGCCTCGGCTTGACCATGTCCCCCCTGATCAGGAGAAATAATATGATAATCCCCCTTAAAATACGGCGACATCAGCTTATAAAGGTCAGAACCCGACACCAGCATCGGTGCTAATAGTACTACTAGCGGCTTTGTCCTATTTCCATATTCATTTATGTACACTTTGATATTACCTCCCCTTTAATATAGAAACCCTTCCTACTTTATGCAATATCTCTCTATAAACATATCAAAATGTCTGCTTATCGTTTCTATAGCTTCATCTTTCCTTTGGGGCTGTCGATTGCACATCTGTATCATCAGTGTTACGGGGGCAGCATATTCTAAAGCTATAATATCCACATCTCCCTTTTCCATCAGCCCTTTATCAATCATATTGCTAAAGATCTTTGCAAACATCGCCCGGATTGTTTCAACACTATGTCTTGTTGTGCTTTCAGCAAATGTCTCGTTTCTGAACTGCTCAATTGCAAGGAGCCTTCGCATCTTCACCGCCATTTCGTGATTTATCGTAAATTCCACTAAACGTATGGAAAACTCCTTCAGATCTTTTCCGGAGCGTATCTTTCAATCTTTCAGCCACATGTATTATTTTCCCTTATTTAACTTTAAGAAGCCTGAGGCCAACTTCATTATTTCTGAAATCTTTCACGAACTTATTCCGCCTTATATTTACTTGCTACTTAATCTTAAGCGATTTAAGATATTCCTTCTGCTCAGGAGTTATACGGTAACTCTCCACAGATTTCTGAATAGCTTTATTATGAGTCCATTTATCCAGCCTCTTTTCCTCAATAAAGGGAAGAACTGCGTCATACTGTTTTGCAAGAGCTGTAGCAAAATACCACGCTATCATCATATTTATGTAGTACTCATCCGACCGAAGCTTTGCCACCATTTCCGGATACTTTATATCAAAATCCTCATCAAGAAAATGCTCCATCAGCATCCCGATGGCAAATCTCACTGTATATGTTTCCTTTGATTTGATCCATTTTTTTATCTTCTTTAAAAGCTCTGGATGATATTTCTTAAAAACCTTTGGTGACATCTGGTCACATGTTGCCCAGTTATCCACATAAGGCAGGAACTTATCTACTTCCTCCATACATTTAGCATAGTCCTTTATCCCAGAAATGATAAATGCATGCAGCTGATCCTCGTCAAAATATTCATGAGGAAGTATCTCAAGAAATTCACCGATGTTTTCTCTTTTCAGGAGCTCCTTTGCATACTTCCTAAGTTCAGGAGTTCTGACTCCTATCATATCATCCACTGTTTTGGGTGGAATTAACTTTGCCTGAAAATCTCTATATTTAATATCCTGTTTATTAAATAGTTCTTTTATTATTTCGTCACGAAGCATTCTTTCGATCTCTCCCTATTACTTTCCAATTATTTCAAGTATAGCTCACAATCCCTCACTTGAAGAAGTGAGAGTCTACTCTCACTGAGATAAAAAAAGTTCTCCCATCACCCTAATGAGGTGGTTAATCTTTTCACTTTATTTATTACGCACCGAGTTATATATAACTCTATGCAGGTATCTTAGCAAATAAAACACGATAGCTATGTGTCATGTTTATTTTAATAAATGTAATCTATTTTGTAAATAAATAGCGCCACCATCAATAGATGGCAGCACAATTTTAGTCTCTTTGTTCCTTCTCCAGTTCATGTACTTATGGTTATATATCATAAAAAATATTTATAAAATTCTGCTTATTTTTAATTATCAAACAATTCCTTATTAATTCCAGATATTGCTTCCTGGACACTAATTCGCCCCTTCAGCATATCAAAAATAAAGGGGGCAAGCCTATCAAGCAATTCCGGACAATAAGCTGTAATATAATCCTCTGTTTCCAATCTTGCTTCCTTCCAGAATCTATAATTAATCATTGTGGTTATTGTGATATCATCCCCCTCATCCTCCGTCAGATAAATACGAGGAGTATGAAGGATCTGAGGTTCGTACCATTTATTTCCCCCATCACTCTCTTCCATAAATACCCTGGCATTTATATAATTCAACAGTCTGAAAAGTTCTGACTTATATTTACTTTTCCTACATATATCCGTAGCCAATTCATTATAATATACCCTTACTTCTGCTGCCTTATCAAAAAACCATATACAGCCTTCTGTAAAACCTCCTGGTGCTTTTTCACACATAAATACGAAGGTAAATCTTTTTACTCCAAGATCTATATCTTCTCTGAAGGGAATACTGTATGCCTTAAGATAATCCTTAAGATTCCTAGCCATAGCCCCGGCTCTCTGTCCCATTTTAATAATATCCCTACGTATCTGAATAGGATAATCATTTACAGGTATCCTGGGACCGGATTCATTATTATATGATTCTTCCTCCTCAAATACTGCATTTTCTATATCACTTTCATCTGCAATTCTTAATTTATTTCTTTCCAAAAGTTCTTCCGGACTTATCTCCTGCTTATGTATAGCATTTACCTTGATTTTCGAATAATATTTTTTTGATTTTCCATTTTCTATATCCTTTAATGTAAGTTCTAACCATTCAAGCTTGGTATCTGCAAATTCAACATCATCAAGAACATCATAAATCACGTCATCTACTCCTAATGTTAGTTTCTGAAGAAACATCAGTTTCTCATTTTTTTCTGCTGTTTCTAGTTGGTCTACCCACAGATACCTATTTTTCAATCCTTCAAGCAGCTTGTAGAGCTCCCAGATTACGTCACATGTAATTTCCTTTGGTCTCAAGATTAAATCATTCAACTTCATAAGCTATTCCTCCTTTTTTTATAAATCGGATTTCTATACATATATATTATGCAATTACATATCTTTAAAATTTAAATGATACGTAATACCTTTCATTTTTTGTAGCAGGTTAATGACCAGGAAAATCCAAAATCATACCACAATCCAAAGCGATCAAATATTTCTATAAACTGTGATTTTATATACCCCTCAATCTCAGGAATTGAAATAACATCTGCATCCTCCTGGCATTCCCTGATAAACTCAGTTTCAGCATCCTTTACCATCTCTTCCCAAATGGGCCTTATATCCTCAATTCCTAGAGATATTGTTGTTTCCATATCCGACAGGTACTCTTCGTAGGTTCCATATCTCTGATATGCTGGTGTCAATTTTTCCTCCCCACTTTCATATGCTTCTCCATTTACAAATTTCTGATATTCCTCCCATGTATCAAAAACAAGAGGATCCCATAAACTATAGTCAGGGTTATCAAACTTATCCTCCATAATATTTTCCAACAGATCAGAAGCATCAATGCACTCATATTTTTCGTATAGATAATTTTCGAATATATCTGTATGTTCGAAAATTTCTTTCCATGCCTCCTTTGATATCTCAGATTTTTTTGTTTCATATGTATCATATGAAAGGAGCATGTAAAGGGGACCTTCATAAACCATATCCAGTATATGCTCAGGATTCGAAAAGCTTTTCCATATCGGATTTCCGTCACAGTCTCTTTCCTCAGTAATACCCTTTGTATAATCCTCCGGCTTAATATTTTCTTCGAATTCCACACAAGGTAAACCTACATATACCTTATTAGCGTCGTCTACATAAGCATATCTGTTTCCCTTAACTAGAATCGTAGTATCTTTCCACAATCCCCATTTTTGAAGAAACCTAATCAGTTCCATTACAAGTTCTTCCATTTTTTCCATAAACATCCCTCCATAAAAATTTGCACCAATAAAAACTTCTACAATAAAAACTTCTACAATAAAAACTTTTACAATAAAAAAAGAACTGCCCATCAGACAATTCTTTTCATATATATTATGCAAATATTCATCTTCAGGATTTTGAAGATTATTATAAATTCATCAAATTAAAAATAAATATGTACATTCATCCCATTTATTTGTTTTTGTTCAGTTCCATACAACAATTATATTTATACTCACAGTAAACCATATTCTTTGGACACCTTCTTTACTTCATCATATATTTTTATACGAATATCCTCATCCATAATTTCCACCTTGCTGCCATACTGCATTGCCCAGTGTACGATCATATATGGAGATGTCCGCACTTTTACGATGTCATAATGAATTTCATTTCCTTTATCATCCACACTGGCAATTTCATCTATCTTATCATAATGATCACCAAACCAGTCATGTATTATAGTATAATCCGTATTCTTTATCTTGATTCGAATATCTCCAGGCTCATCGTATGCCATATATAGATGTTCTGCCATATACTTTTCCGGATCCCAGTTTTCATTAAAAATAGGAAGACCTTCAAATCCACAAAGCTCTATTGGAATGATTCTGCCGTCTTCATCTTTTATAATTTCAATATCTGACATCAGATCTACACGGTAATGCCAGATTCTCTTATCATCTTCTTTTAAACCGATACAATAATAATTATCATGATATACTACCAGATGGTATGGAGAAAGCGTATGCACATATTCCGAAGTAGCTACCAATTTTTTTTCATCAGTATATCTATTAAACCTAAAATGAATCTTCCCTAAGTTATTTATAGCATATTGAATCAGTTTCGCATTTTTACTAAAAAGTGACCTGTCCTTTTCCATGCGTCCAGATAATCTTCCATGAATCGCATTAGGATTAAACTTTAGCTTGTCCCCATCCCAGAATGGACTTCTGTAATTGGCACTTGCAGTTCCTACTATCTTCTTTACAAACCTTGTCTTTTCATCCTTCGAAAAAATATCAGAAAAACATATCATCTGGATTAGACAGTCAAGCTCTTCATTTGAAAATGTATGCTGGTAAGAAAAACCTGTTATACTAGGAGCCTTTCCAGAATATTCCTTATTGATTTTCTTTTTAAGGAGGTCTTCTTTATAACCCTCATATTTTACCTTATATTCGGTATCATTACTTTCATCATATTCCAAAGGATCAAGTTCCAAAAGAATTCTCTCAAGGGTAGATGTAATAGTATTGTCAGATTCGATAAAAGAATTATTATATTTTAATATACGATATTTTCTAAGTATATCGTAAAGTTCCTCTTTGGTCAGCGATACATTTTCATCTGTAAGCATCTTAAGTACATCAAGAATCTGTAATGTCCTTTGTTCTGCACTAAAGCTTTCTCCAACCGGAGTATCCTCATTAATACTATACTTATCATTCTCCTCGCGTATGGTATTTGCTGGTATGTCACAATCCTCAAGGGAAACTCTGCTCATAGATATTCCATTTTTCCCAAAGTTACTTTTCTTTGGGCGATGTGCTAATCCAAGAGGATTAAATAGTATATCCATTTCCCTGGATATTTCCCCATCAATATACCAGGTTGCATATGTAAGCAGCTTCCCTTTCCCCGCATTATAATTCTTAAGTGCAGAAACAAATCCCTGCCATCCGGCCATAAAAAGGTCTTCCGCCATGTCTGTTTTTTTCTCATTATTCATATCTAATTTTCTTAGACGAGACCAGACTCTTTCATGTATATATCGTTCATAATTAACATATAGTTTTTCCCAGGCAGAATTATCACCATTTTTGATTTGACTGATCAGCTTATTGACTTCTGCGTCTGATAAGAACCCTTCCATAAGTCTTCTCCCTAGTTTATGACATTTCCATTTGTCTCGGTGTTATTTTCCTTCATCAAGACTTTGCCATTTATTTCCCAATAATATGTACCATCTGAATTCTCTATAACAATATTGGGACTTGTTTTGTTATCATTATATTTAAATAGTATTTCTTTTTGATTTTGTCCAAACACACAATAAACCCCTTCTGCATTCTTACCTTGTATATAAACAATATTATATAAAGGATAAATATATGTCGCATCAGCATTTTTCGTCACACAATATGTGTCACCATCCTCTTTTAAATTCAGCCATTTAAATAGTTTATATGTGCCAGCTCCATAAGAAATCCCCTTTTTATCCGGGTAGATTTCTTTTAATAGTTCTTTAGTGTGTATCTCTGATGCATCTACTGATTTTAAACAATACTTTGAGTAAAAATCCTTATTTGATAAATTCTTTGGATCAATCAACATTTCTCTTCCAAAATACTCTGCACATTTTTCACTTCTAAAAATCGTATAATGCTCTCTTGTAAGTAAAGAGCTCCCTAGACAGGGGATCCAACTCCCCTCACCAAATGCTCTTCCTCCATTACATTTGTCCCCAGGTTTTTCAAATCCATATTTAGGAATAATAGTGGAAGTCTTATCTTTTTCCAAAACAAAAGTATCTATTTCCTTATCACCACGCTTAGTAAAGACCTGGACAAAGCCTGGTAATACATGGATATTTCCAGATACATGATCAAAATCTTTATAATACATAGCAATCTTATATTCTGTTTTATTGTCAAATGTAAACGTCACCCAATAATAGGAAAGAAAGTCAGAGGGTTGTTCTCCTTCAAACTCCTCTGTCCTTACTTCTACAGAACTTTCCAAATTCAATTCATGATCTTTTTGATTTTTGAAACTCAATTTATAATACCTGATATTACTCACTGAATATTGTTTTTCTCCTTGTTTAATCCCACGAATAATGGCATTCAAATATTCATTACTTCTATTATTAAACTTTTTGATATGATTCATAATCAAAACCTCTATTTAATATTTTCAATCACTATCCCAATACTTTCTCACATTATTTATCTATCAAATTTAATTATAATCCAACCAAAACTCCGCAGGATATTCTATATTATATAATTAGGATATTCCAACACATTATCCGTTTCCTTGAAAACCAGACCAAAAAATATCGAATCAATAAATACCCCCGCCAGATTCACTGCCACTATAGCCGGATTTCCATATGAAAAGTGTCCTATAGCAAAAATAAATGAAGAAATAATAAGCGCCGGAATGATCGGGACAACCTTTGCCGGATCTATCTCAAAAGGAATCCTTGCCACCGTGTGTTCCAGAACCTCCGGGAAAAATGCTTTTTCGATAAAAATCTCTGTCACACCAAGAACACTTCGCATTAACATTCGCGCACAACTTGTCTGAATCATATCCCCCCTGGACTTAGGGGGGGATAATTTTTTACCCCCTTAGTAGTATGACCGTTTCGATACTATAAACGGTTATATTACTATCGCACACTAAAGCTCACATATAACCTTTTGCGACCTACATTTAATCGGGAATAGGCATTTTAAACTTTAATTTTATGTTCTAACGCTTTATCATTCTTTTGTATGATTATCTTGCTTCCGATTTAACGCACAAAACCAGTTTCCATTATAACATAAAAATATGTGAAACGGTTGTCCTCCTTATTATTTTACTTTGCCATATTACACATCATCTCAAAGAAACCCGGTACCATTGATGTGGCAATAACAAATGATACAGTCATCAAATCAATGAGAGCATGTCCAACCATGATTGGTACAGGATTCCTTTTCTTTCGATAATACCAGCAGAGAATAATTGTCAACGGCAGAAATGACAGGAATCGATATAATATAAATTTTCCGTCAAAT
>JAILGP010000206.1 GCA_024696635.1 Eubacterium sp.
ATAAGAAATTGTAATAAGAAATTGTAATAAGAATTTGAAATAGGAACTTTAAAGTAGGAACTTGAAATAGTAACTTAAAATAGTAATTTAAAATAGTAATTTAAAATAATAATTTATAAAATCAGAATTATAAATAGGAAAAGAATATGAAATATAAGGGTATTAAAAAGATAAACCAGGGAAAATATATAACAAGATATGACGTAGATTATGAAACTGAGGATGGACAGTCCAAGGTCTATGAAATAATCAGTCGAAAGAAGGACATAAGCTCTCTTGAAGAATTAAATGGAAATAAGGCTGATGCAGTAGTACTTATTATGACAAATATGGAGGGAAATAAGATTCTTGTTAACCGTGAATTCAGAATGGCATCTGGAATGTGGGTAATGAATTTCCCTGCTGGCCTCATAGATGAAGGAGAAGATGCTAAGACGGCAGCTGCAAGAGAGCTTAGAGAAGAAACAGGGCTTATACTTAAGGAAATAGATGATGTTATGGGACTTAGTTATTCTGCGGTTGGTTTCTCCAATGAAATGAATCTTGTGGTGGTTGGAAAATGTGATGGAACAATAGAAAAAAGTGACTCAGCATTTGAAGAGATTGAAGCGTCGTGGTATACTAAGGAAGAAATTCGCAAATTGCTTAAGACTGAAAGATTTGCCGCACGAACACAGGCCTATCTTTACTTATGGTCAAAGGAATAAAAATAAAAAAAAATAAAAAAAATAAAACGAATTAAACGAAACAAATCAGTATAAGAAGGAGGTATAATTGTGGGGATTTTATCAAGATTTAAGGATATCATGGCCTCAAATGTTAATGCCACATTTAACAAGCAAGATAAGCAGGCAGAAAAATCTGTTATGAAGTATTTAAATCAGATGAAGGTGGATCTTGGACAGGTAAAAGCGGAAGCAGATGCACTTAAGATGCAGGTTGAAAGAGAACGCCGTAAAGTGGATGATAATATGGCTGAACAGGAAAAACTCCAGAGATATATTGATAAATGCAATGAGAATGGAAATACATCTGATGCCAGAAGCTTTGAGAGAAGACTTGAAGTGGTTGCTAAAGAGGGAGAGGTCCTTAATCAGAAACTGATTAAGACAGAGACAGATCTGGATGATCTTGCAGCCATGAATGATAAACTTACAAATGATATGATTACATTGGAATCAAAGATGAATGAGTATCAGTCAAAGAAGAGTATCATAGAGGCTCAGGAAAAAATGGGCAAGGTTGTTAACAAGGCCGGAGCTGAAAATGCAGATGAGATGTTTACAAGAATGAATGATAATGCTGACAGGATTATGGACCGTGCAAATGCAATTGCAGAACTTGAAGCTGGAAACCGGGATTCTTATGACGAGATATCTGCTCTTGCCAGCAAATATGATAATCCGGATGAATAAAGATTATATTATTTCCTTTAATTTATATATTTAAACTTGTTTTTTTATTTCTTAAAATAGGATAAATAAATAAGCTTATTTTTTATAAAAAGTTGAATAAAAATATAAATATCATCCAAATAAGTGATGCAGAAATGTCAAATTCTTGATATATTATTAATTGTGTGGAAAACAACCCTTTAAGGGGGAATATAATAATAAATGGAGGTAAATATGGGTTTAGGAGATATTATTTCAGGTCAATTAGCAAATGTAGTTGAGTGGGAAGATTTTGATGACAATTTAATTTTCTGGAAATGGACCAACAAAGAGATAAAGAAGGGATCACGTCTTATTATTCGTCCAGGACAGGATGCTATTTTCCTTAATCAGGGAAAGGTTGAAGGTGTCTTCCAGGATGAGGGTGATTATGATATTGAATCACAGATTATTCCTTTCCTTTCAACACTTAAAGGTTTCAAATTTGGATTTAATTCAGGAATGAGAGCTGAGGTTCTCTTTATTAATACAAAAGAGTTTACAATTAAGTGGGGAACCAAGGGACCTATTCAGCTTCAGGCAGCCGGACTCCCAGGTGGACTTCCAGTAAGAGCAATTGGTACCTGTAATGTTAAAGTATCAGATTATATGACTCTTATTGATAAGGTTGCTGGTATTAAGCAGTCCTATTCTATCGAAGATGTAAAGGGACGTATTATTGCAGTTCTTGATCAGCTTCTTATGAAGTGGATATCAAAAGAAGGTAAGGACATGTTTAATCTTCAGGCAAGCTCATTTGATATTGCCAAGGGTATTCAGGAAGATCTTGATATGGAAATGAGCAAGATCGGTATCGGAGTTACAGGTTTCAATATTGCTAACTTTAACTATCCTGAAGAAATCCAGAAGAAGATTACACAGGCAGCGGCTCAGTCTATGGTTGGCGATGTGGGTAAGTACACACAGATGACAATGGTAGATGCTATGGCTGATGGAAAGATGAATGGTGGTAACTCTACTATGGGTAACATGGCCGAGATGATGATGGGTGCTTCTATTGCTGGACAGATGATGAACGGAATGGGCATGAATCCAATGGGCGGTTATGGACAACCAATGCAGGGACAGATGGGATATGGCCAGCCAATGCAGGGACAGCAGATGGGATATGGCCAGCCAATGCAGGGTCAGCCAATGCAAGGTCAGCAACCAATGCAGGGTCAGCCAATGCAGGACCAGGCTGCACCAACAGGTGAGGCACCAAAGTTCTGTCCAGAATGTGGACAGCCTACAAATGGATCAAAATTCTGCCCTAACTGTGGAGCTAAGCTTGTATAAATTCCAGTGAAAATTCTAATATAAATTCTAATATAAATTCTAATATAAATTATTACAGAATATATTTTTGAGGATGGACTTTTTGTTCATCCTCTTTTTTGTGATTTAATAGGGCATTATCAAAAATGGTCCGGGAATTTTTATTTGAATAATATTATTTTTATTGACAGGGGACTTTTCTGGTGGTATAACATATTAAGAAAGAATTAGCACTCACCTTAATAGAGTGCTAACAAACACGAAACTTTAATTAGGATTTAATTCGAGAGGAGATGATTTAATGAATTCTGATAAGTTTACAAGAAAATCCATGGAAGCCATACAGGAAAGTCAAAGACTTGCTATGGAATATAATAATCAGGAAGTATCATCGGAGCATCTGCTTTATAGTCTTCTTACAATAGATGATAGTCTTATAAAGAAACTATTGGAGAATAAGGGAATAGCTACATCGGCACTTATAGATGAGGCGCTTACACTTATAGAAAAGAAACCTCATGTATCTGGTTCTTCAGATGATATATATCTTGGTAATGATGTCAGCAGAGTAGTTCTTACTGCAGAAACAGAAGCTAAGAAAATGAAGGATGATTATATATCTGTAGAACATCTTTTTATTGGTCTTATGGAAAAGGGTTCATCTGATGTAAAGGATCTCTTGAAGAAATTTAAGGTGAATAAGAATGATTTTTTGAAAGCTCTTGCAGAAGTAAGAGGCAATAAGAAGGTTGAGTCTGATAATCCTGAGGATACCTATAATGCATTGGAAAAGTTTGGATATAATCTGG
>JAILGP010000221.1 GCA_024696635.1 Eubacterium sp.
AACTTCTTAAGGATAAACTCCATTGGATATGTAAAAAGATATAAATAAACTCCAGGTAGTATAACAATGGCCCAAGGCATAAGCCATATAGCCACAATCATTACTATTGCTACAATAAGACAAAGCAAAGTTATTGGTAAAAATCTAAAGGCTGATATGCTGGACATAAAAAACAAATCTTTATTATTTTTATTAAACCTGGAAAGCATAGGAGGAAAATACATAGTCACCATGGTAATCATTAGGGCGATTCCTATTAGAATTATAAAAAGAGAATCATTAGCCTTGCTGCGGTTGTTATATACATAAATTATATCCAGTACAAGAACAAGCATACAAAAAACATATATAAGACCAGGTAATAGTGATTGCTTAATATTAAGCTTAAAGCTATGGAAAAACTCCTTCACCATATATCCACTTCCAGCCCTTACTACCTTAGCCATTGTAAAATAGGCTGCAGTTGTTGAGGCGATTATTGTTATTAAAGGAAGTGAACATATAAACCAAAGAATTCCTATAATTATCACATCAAATACCGCCGACAAAAATCTTGAAAGTTTACCATCCGGTGAAAACACTATTTATCATTCTCCTGCTATTAATTATTTAAAATCAAGTATATAAGCATCTGATAAAGAATTCCAACTATAAGCCATACGCTTTAAAACTAATTTTTGGCTAATAAATATGTGAATTAGGCTCGATGAGCTAAAACAATCGTTTTACTTAAATTTAGTTTAAAGGGTTGTAAAAATGGCCTACGCCAACGAATGACGTAGGCCCATTTTATTAATAGCTTATATTTAAATATTAAAAATCAGGATTATTTAAACATTGCATCAAGTGCACTTTGTACAAGCTGTTTATTTGTCTCCTGGAACTGAGCAGCTGTCATAGTACCATCAAGAAGTGATGGGAACTGATAATCAACACCAAGTGAATTCCAAAGATCAACACCTGTCTTCTCTCCACAGTAGTACATAACATCATAGTTCTCTTCTGTAAGAGCTGAATCATGCCACCACTCATTTACGTAATCTCTCTGCTCAAAGTCATCACCATAGTAATCCTTGTAATCCTGGAATACAGAGTATACAAGATATGGATCTTCAACACCTGTAGGGATGATATAAGCAGCACCACCAATATCATTCTTACGTGCATTTGTATCAACATTTCCTGAAGGACCTATTGGCCATGGGCACCAGATTTCTTCAAAACCAAGTTCTGCATCCTTGTTTGAATCTGAAATCCAAGCCTGTGTTACCCAACAAGCAACCTCACCATTAACATATGCATTCTGGTTGTAATCCCAGTCATCAACGTTCCAAGGATTAGCAACATGATCAACATTGTACATATTGTAGATGAAATCAAGAACTTCACCAACTTCTTTACTAGAAAGGTTTTCCTTATCAGATGAAGCAACTGATGTACCATTGCTCATGCAGAGGTACTCGAAAAGCCAATCGTAACGTGAACCGAAACCATATACATCTGTTACACCATCACCATCTGTATCCTGTGTAAGTGTCTGCATATATTCCTTCCACTTATCCCATGTCCACTCGCCTCTTTCATAGAGTGCATTAGGATCCTCAAGACCTGCATCATCAAGCATCTGCTTATTAAATGCAAGTGTATAAGATGAACCAGGAACTGACTCACCACCAACTACACACATAAAGTATGTTCCATCAATACCATTGATGTTGATAGTTCTAAGATAATTCTGATCTGTAAGGATATCTGCATCTGCCGGAAGATACTCAGCAAGGTTTGTTGCATATCCATTAACTACAGCAGGGATACCAAAAGATGGCTCTGTAAGATAGATATCACAGTCAGGCTTTCCAGCAAGTACTGAAGTATTAATTGATTCCTGAATACCAGCATATGTAAGGTTTACATACTCTATACGAACATTATACTTCTCTTCAACAGCCTTAAGTGCATCAAAGTTCATCTGAGCAAGCTCTTCATCAGAAACTGATGGATCTGCATAGATATCCTCATGTGTGCTGTCATAATAAATATCATACCATGTACCTATACGAATAGTTCTAGGCTCACTACCCTCATGTCTTGGTGTCTCACCAGAAGCTGTTGCTGTATCCTCTGAAGCGGTTGCTGCTGTGTCATCTGCAGCTGTATCTGTAGATGTATCTGTTCCTGAGCCACCTCCACAAGCTGTTGCTCCAAGCAGCATAGCCATTGAAAGACCTATGCCAATAAACTTCTTAAACTTCTTCATTATATTATTATCCTCCCGAATATATTATTCTGCATCACCTGCTGATGCTGTATCTACTACTACGCCATCCTTAAGACCAATAGAAGCACTTGATACGCTCCAAGCTGTTGAAGCTTCGAACTGAATACGTGTTCCCCATGTACTTACGTCTTCACCACAGTACTCTGCAATCATCTCATAAGGAATCTGACAAGTTGTTCCATTACATGCTGCATAACCCTGACCTGAACCGTCGTAGTCACCAACACCAACTCTCATCCATCCAGCTGTTGCATCTGGCATAACAACCCAGATTTCACCAGTTTCAGATGTGTACTGAATATTAATATATGAACCAGGAACAAGTGCAGCTAAAGCTTCTTCAGAAAGGTCAACTCCTGCCTGTGCCCATCCATCTGCATTGCAAGCTGCTCCGAGATCAATCTGCTTATTTGTAGGAACGAACTCTGTTGCCTGTCCAACTCTTACTCCATATACTTCCCATGGACCATCAGATTCACACTGCATACGAGCGCCCCAGTCAGCTACATTATCACCACAATATTTTACAAGATCTTCATATGTTACATATGCCTTAGCTCCGTCAGCGATTGCATAACCCTGTCCTGAGCCATCAACATCACCAACACCAACTCTCATCCAGCCCTTTGCACAGTCTGGCATTACAAGCCACATATTTCCTGTGTCAGACTTATAGCTGATTTCAACTACTGAACCAGGAACAAGTGCATCGATGATTTCCTGAGGCATATCAAATCCATTCTGTGCCCATCCATCTGCGCTTGTTGCGAAGCCTTCAAATGTTACAGGACTCTTAAGTGCATAACTTGGAGCTGCCATTCCAACCTTAACAGATGAAACAGACCACTCTGAATCAGATTCACACTGCATACGAGCACCCCAGGTACTAACATCTTCACCAAGATACTGTGCTAACTGCTCATAAGTTACCTGTGCAATATTCTTTGAAGCATTAGTATATGCATAGCCCTGACCTGAACCATCAGCATCACCAACGCCAACTCTCATCCAGCCGGCAGCTGAATCAGGCATTACAAGCCACATATTTCCTGAAGCAGATGAATATTCAATTTCAACTACTGCACCAGGAACAAGTGCATCAAGGATTTCCTGAGGCATATCAAAGCCATCCTGTGCCCATTCACCAGCACCAGTCTGGAAGCCTTCGAAATTAACAACCTTTGTAAGTGACCAAAGATTTGATCTGTCTACTCCTGCAGCGAATCCTGAAGGACTGCCGAATTCTGCTGATGAATCAGCTTCAAGAGTATTACCATCTGCATCAAGAAGTGTCAGATTATCAATATACATATTCTGCATTCCAACACCCTTATCGTTAGCTACGTCTGTTTCCTTGGAAATGATAATATAATTATCTCCTCCTGCTACAAAGTCACTAACCTCAACAGCCGTTGTCTTTGGATTAGCTGTGTCAATATAAACTGACCACTCATCCAGCTTACCCTCAGCATTGTCCTGACCTGTATATGTATACAGACGACCTGATGATGAATAGAAGTTTCCATCAGCACTCTCAGTACCTATATCATACTGAACCTTAGCAAGCTTCTCTACATTGTCACCAAGAAGAGCACTAACATTGATAGCCAGGAACATATTTCCTCCTTCAGTATTAGTAACCTTCAGAGCCTTAGAACCATTGAAGTCTTCAACCGAAAGTGTTGACTTATCAGATCCACCTATGCTTGTACTTACTGCAGCAAATGCGAAGTTCCCATCTTCAAAGTCAATACTAGGTGTCTCTGAATAAGTTGGAAGCTCACCCTTAGGTGCAGCTGTCTCTTCTGCTGCAGCTTCTTCGGTTGCTTCTGTTGCTTCTGTTGCCTCTGTTGTCTCTGTTGCTGTTCCTCCACACGCACTGAGTGAAAGAGCCATAGCAGTTGCTAAAGCTGCAGAAACAACTTTTCCTTTTACCTTTCTCACTTAAAAAACCTCCTTTTATAAGTTTACAGTATTGTTTCCTTATTTTTATAATTTAAACGGCTATAACCGCATTATAAACTAAAATTACTTAAAAAACTACAATTTTAGTAAATTAAATCGACATTTTTACCAAAAAATTCATTTTTTTCTTGTTTTTGCCTTACACTTTTACCAATTATCTAACAACTTATAATACAAGCATTAGTTTATTTAGTTTAACCAACTATACCACTTCGCTCAACACCCTCAATAAACTGCTTCTGAAGGAGTACATAAACTACTATCAGCGGTATCATAAGAAGAATAATTCCCGCATCCATATAAAGCTCCAGGATATTAGGATCATATATCTTATAAACATTACTTACTGTAAGCTGAAGACCAGTAATACGTTTACTTATTACTATGTCATCACTAATATTGAAGAGCCTTGCATAGAAGGTATCATTATACTGCCATACCAACGAGAATATAGCCACTGTAATTGCTGCAGGCGTTGCATTTCTAAGCATTATACGGAAGTATGTATAGAAAACTCCACAGCCATCTACAAAGGCAGCCTCTTCTATCTCCTTAGGAAGTCCTCTGAAGAACTGATTGAATATGTAGATATAAAGCCCTGATCTCAGTCCACTACAGAAGAATGTCATGATATAAATTGGAACTGGTGTAGAAAGCAGATTGATAGGCTTTCCATTTATAAGTGAAACCAGACCAAATACATCAAAATTACTAAATGTCATATAAAGCGGAAGCATTATAGTATGTGTAGGAATAACTATCATTATTACTACACAGCCAAAGAGCAGCTTCTTAAATGGGAAGTTATATCTGGCAAATCCATAACCTGCCATAGAACACATAAGCACCTGTATGACCATAAGTGTAAGTGAATAAATAAGCGAACTTATCATGGTAGACTTATAACTAAGTATATCCGCTGCCACCTTATACCTTTCTGTGGTCGGATTCTGAGGAATCATATAAACCATAGTGTTATAATTATCAGAATCTGAGAAGAAGGACCTGGATATCATTCCCAGTACCGGACCTACTATTACATAGGCTATACCTATTATGATGATCCATCTAAGAAGACCCAGAATAAAGTTCTTTACTCCACTTGTAATCTGACTCTTGGTATTCTTATCCATGTTGAAGAAGGAGCCCTTAGGCATAACCATATCTTCATCATCAGAAACTTCTTTTGAAGCTTTTTTTGAAACTTCTTTTGAAACTTCTTTTGAAACTTCTTTTGCAGCCTCTTTTGCAGTTTCTTTTGTAATTTCTTTTGAAGACTCAGGAGAGCCGTTATTCTTGTCTTTAATTTTATCTTTCTTAGACATATCACGACCTCCTTTCTAGTTATAGTAAAATGTCTTCTTCTGTATAAAGTAAACAACCAATGCCAGTATTCCACATGTCACAATAGTTGATATGAGACTGAATACTGAACTAAGTCCATAGTTGTTAAGATCAAATGCTGTAGTATAAGCAAGATCAACAACTGCAGAATCCACAAAGCTGTCTACAACCGTATATACTATTACTGTTATGATATGAGGCATAACCATAGGGAATGTAACCTTCCAGAAGGTTTCATAAGCTGTGGCGCCCTCAATCTTTGCAACCTCGTACATTGAACCAGGTATTGACTGAAGTGCTGCAAGGAATACTATAATCTGTACACCTGAAGCATTTATAATATCACTGATACGACTTACCGCACCCATAATATACTCAATAAGTACAACAGGAAGTCCAAGTGATGTAAACATATGAACATAGTACTCTACTCCCACACCAGTTGATGTGGCAGCCTCCATAACCTCAGCACTTGCGTTGGAAAGTCCTCCCATCATAAGTCCTCTGGCTATTTGCATAGCACCTGATATAGCATCTGAATTCAGAATAACCGGCAGGAAGAATATGGCTCTTATAAGAGTTCTTCCCTTGAAGTTTCTATTCAGAAGCATAGCTATAAACAAACTGAAAAATGTAATAAGCGGAACGTCTATAAGCATATCTCCTACTGAAGTAGTAAGCACCTGTTTAAATGTTCCATGTGCACGAAATGCATATATAAAATTATCCAGTCCCACAAAGTCAAGTGTGTAACCACCACCAGGGCTGACAGTCAGATTTGAAAGTGAAAACTGAATTGTCATAATAAGGCTTCTCAGATAAAACCATATGAAACCTATAAGCCAAGGTACTATGAAAAGGAAGCCCTTTGCCGCACGCTTGCGAGTGAGAGTAAACATTTTCTTTTTCTTCATGATCACCCTCCTATCTCAAAGCTTCCCGGTCCAATATATATATCATCAACGGTAGTACCCATGGAACTTTTATTGATATATATCTTGATACCGTTACTATAAGTCGTTACTGTAACACCTTTACTGATTATCTCATGATCAACTATGAGCTCACCATTTACCTGACTAAGCACATCGTTGGTCTTACCATAAATTTCCACTGCCATATCCTTCCAGTTATCAAAGGTTGTAGCATAAAGTCTGTTAAGGCCTGTATCCTTAAGTTCATTTGAGTTTTCCTTAGTAAAGAGGAAATGTGGTGATGCACCATTCTCTACAAGGCCCATTACTATAGAATCAACATCTGTTGTATTTCCAAGATTTATAACCTTTCCTGAATAATCAATACTTCCATGTATAAGCATCTGATAGAAAGGAATTGATTCATCTATTATGTAATAATCATTATCTGTAAGAGGTGCATTAATAATGTCATCTGCATAAGCAAAAGCATAATCATTTGCACTACTCAGCATAATATTCTTACCACTTTCTTCCATAAGAGTAAGCTGGGACTCTACTACATCCAAAGCCTGCTCACGGTTTATAACATTTGTTCTTCTCTTATCTGAATGAAGCTCATCACCCAGGTCTCTAAGAGATATTCCACCTATATTGTAGGAATCAATCTTATCTGCAAATTTGCCTGTATACTTAACCAGGAATTTTGGAGATACAAGATAGAATTCATTTTCTTCATATCCCAGTCCTGATGTCTGTCTTAAGGATGTAGGATTAACCAGTCCAAACTGAGCAATATAACCTGTTCCATAATATCTTGAAGTTTCATTATTCTCAGAATATCTTCCACTTACAAGACTTGTTTTCTGGAAGGCACAGTCAGCATAAAAGCTTCCACCATTTGTCTCCACAGTAGAACTAAGATCCTCAAGTCCTGATTTTCCACCTAACTTAAGAGGAACCTTTACCTTACTTAAAACATCATGATAATAACCGCCCTGACTCCAGCCCTGGACATTCATTACCTGATTCGTTACTCCTAAATCCTTAAGGTCATTTGATATCTGCTCTGCATCCTCAAAGGAAGTCATTGCATAAAGACCTCTATACTGGGTTCCCAGGAAGAACTTTCTTCTCTCTACTCCGGCCAGAACATCATAATACATCTTGATGTCACCGCTTTCCTGATTTTTTTCAAGCTTTCCTTCTGCAAAAAGTCTGTCTCTATAATAATTAGCAGCTCCTGCATAACCCTTATTTTCATCTGTAAGGAATGTATATCTTACAGTAAGTGGTGAATCATAATAATCAGGTTCGACTACAGGAAGATCAGCTTCTGAACCAGTTGTTCCAAACATAGAAAGCTTATCATCACCTCTTACAGTAAATGTGGTATATACATTATTGTATTCATTTACCTCACCTGAAACATTTGCAGTTACATTTGCAAGTGATGCACCATCTTCTATAGTTGCAAGTATTCCGCTATCCTGACGGAAGATTCCAAAAAGAGCCAGCTTTGCATTTTCTGTATTCTCACGAACTGTATAATCCGCAAGCATAGGATCAATACCATATATATTTTCAGAGTAATCATTACCTGAAGTAACCTTGGCCTTGCCATTGTTAAAATATATGATAGAACCTGAACCATTAGGAACAAGAAGATATCCTTCCTCATCATTAGAAGCAGCCCCAAAGAAGTTCAGCATCTGTATACGGTGGATAGCACCACCACCATTTTCCTGAACACCCTTCATATAAACACTGGCTTCCAGATAATCCTCATTAATAGTTATATCAAGAGGTACATCAAAGGAAATAGGCATCTCATCCTCAAGACCAGCATTGGTCATCTCACGCATATAGTCTTCGTTAGTAAAGCCTGCCTCTGTAAAATATTCATTCAGATTTCTTATCTGTGATGCACCCTTTGCAGCGGACTGAAGAATATCCAGTGTATTCTCATCATCTTCCCTTGCCTTGAACTTCTTCTTAACATAGGATGCACCCTTTTCGTCAAGAGCACCTATTACCTTGTCAAGAGCTTCCTTACTTATTGTTACAGGAACAATTCCTGTAGAAGCTGTTTTATCACCAAGTGAATATACGATACGTACACCATTTGGAATTGACTCAACCTCAAACTGTTCAAGAGCCACACCATAATTATATGAGTCAAATGAACTTTCAAGTCTTTGTGCATTATAATAATCAACCACCAGCTGACTTCTCATATAAGACTTATTAGTTTCATTTGCCAGGGCATCTTCTTCAAGACCCACTGGATTACTATAGGTTGTAACCCCATTTCTCTTATCATATACAGCAAGATAACCTGTAGCTGTATCTATATAAAGCTTTAAATTATCATTTTCAGCAGCAAGCTTCATTCCCTCAACATCTGCCTGACTATCATTAAGCGCCTTAAAAGAAGAAGCTTCACCATATTCGTAGTCACTTACATACTTTCTATAATCATTATAAAATGTAAACTTTATAAGATGTCTTGCCACCATAATGACCACAAAAAGGACTATCACACCCAGAGCAATTTTCACCGGAAGAGATATCTTACGACGTTTCTTCTTATCGAGGCCCAGGGATTTCAGCTCTCTTTTTTCTTGTTTGCTTTTACCCAACTTACTCGCCTCCTATGCTCTATATACCAATTCCTGATAGATACTTCTGATAAAGCTGTAAACCTGATTTATAAGATCAAAGAAAAGCAGGACTATAAAAATTATCAAGAGTATGGCTACTAATGTCAGGAATATAGTAACAAGTGTTTTTCCAAGTGAGAAATTGTGAACTGTCATAACTCCTATAAGAAGCATAAAACAGGTATATGCAATTCCCACGCCAATAAGCATATAGTAAAATGCACCTTCATCCTGGGCAATAAACTGACTAAGTATTGTACCAAGACTAATGCATACCATAGCAGGAATAGTAGAATAACCAACTGCTATAGCTATATCCTTAAGTCTTCCCTTACCCTCCATAAGACAGGTAACAGACCAGTTACCTACACATATAAGAAGATAGAATAAAAGTACTGATATGAGTTCCTTAAAAGAATCAACAGTAGCTGGTTCTATATTATTTACTATGAAGCTGGCTGCCATTCTATTAATGGAAAAGGATATGGAAAAAAGTATTACAAGTATAATGGCAACAGGAATGCTTCCCCTGTCCCTATGCCTTATCTCATAAAATCCATCTGCAGGATGACTTACTGTATAGAAGGCATATTTCCATTTTTCTTTGG
Source organism: Eubacterium sp. (assembly GCA_024696635.1). GTDB lineage: Bacteria > Bacillota > Clostridia > Lachnospirales > Lachnospiraceae > Eubacterium_Q. The sequence continues at coordinate 9,773 of JAILGP010000221.1, forward strand.
ATAATAAACTTTTCATCATAACAGGCCCTCCTGTTTCTTCTTACCCTTCTTCTTAGCCCAATACTTATTAAATACTATCAGTACCGCTATAAGAATAATCACCACCGTCATAATTGCACTCATGTTCTGGGCAAGAATATTATTTCTGTATCTCTTGAAGGCAATAGAATAATACTTCCTGTTCATGCCCATCTTAAAATACTTCATAGCCTCTTCATTATTACCAGCTGTAAGATATGCCTTACCTATACCATTATTAGCAAGCTCATTATTCTCATCCAGTCTGAGAACCTCCTGCCATTTATCAATAGCCTGAGTTTCATCACCATCATATCTGAGGCCTACAGCATCATTTATAAGATTTCCATAATTGGTTTCCTTAAACTTAAGGATAGAATTTCTACCAGCATCCAGAACAAGTATCTCATCTCCTATTGCCTCTATAGCAACAGGAGTTAAAAATGTACCCTTCTGGAATCCAAGTCCACCAAAGATATAAAGAAGATTACCTTCCTTATCATATGTGAAGATACGTCCACGCTTTCTATCAAGCAGAGAATAGATACCCTTGCCTCTATAAACAACATCTGTTATTTCACTGGCACCACCATAATCTCCATATTGGCTCCACCAGATATCTCCACCTACATTTCCATTTTCACCCTTTTGTATAACATCTTTACCCTGCTGGTTAAGACGACGTACAGCCTGTTTTCCTTCTGAATCAATATTTGATGCATATATAAAACCATCATCATCCACATCGATACCAGTAAACTCTGTAGGTATATAGAGCTGCTGATTTGAACGTTCTTCCTTGGAAGCAAATCTTCTCCAGAATTTTTCCCAAGGTGTTATCTTAACGTCAATGGTTCCAAAATAACCTGTAAAATCACCTGTATTTTCAAATTGAAGAATTCCTTCAAATGCACCCTTACTTATAACATAAACTCTATCAGCATAATCCACCGTTACCTTAAGTGGCACAAATGCGAATCCATCATCAAGTATGTCTGACTGAGGATTATCAATAACCTTTACAAAGTCTCCTTCAGGTGTCAGAACAACTACCCTTGCATTATTAGAATCTGCAACATAGAGCTGATTATTTTCAGAAAGGCATACTCCATAAGGTCCATTAAAGGTATCCTCTTTGCCATTATTATCAAAGCTTTCTATTATTCTTACTACCTCAGTCATTGACTGATTCATAACCACTATCCTGTTATTGCCTGTATCAGCCACATACACATCTCCATCATCTGATACGCACAGATCCTGAGGAGTACTGAAGCTTGTCAGCTCCAAATCCTGAGCTGTAACTATTCCATCCGGAACATAAGCTGCAGGGGTTTTAACAATATATTCCCAATAATTATAATTATACGTATCATAAGGAATCTCATCTTCTGCATTTACGTAAATGCCGGAGCTAAGCAGTAAGAACAGTGACATACCGGCAACGAGCAATTTGGAAATCAGTCTATTAAGTTTTATTTTTTTATTCTTACTATTCTTTTTCATCTTTACTCCTTCATACCGGAAGTAGTCATTGTCTCAAGTACGTTACTCTGGCAGGCCAGGAAGAATATAATTGGCACTGCTGCTACTATAAATGTAACTGCTGCAGATGCACCAGCTCTGGCTGTACCACCTGCTGCTATCTGCTGAAGAGCAAACTGTAAAGGCTTAAGCTGCTCATCACGAAGGAACATAGCGCCTGTATTACCCCACATCTGCTGGAACTGGAATATAGCAAGCGTCAGCCATGCAGGCTTAACATTAGGCATTACTATTCGCCAGAATATCTGATATTCAGTAGCTCCGTCCAGTCTTGCCGATTCCATAAGGGATGTTGGAAGCTGTTCCATAAACTGTTTCATAAGATAAAGTCCCATACCATACTGCCATGCCGGAAGTATAAGCGCCAGATAGGTATTATTGATATGTAACCAGCTTATAATCATATAGTTAGGTATCTGGGTTACTGTCCATGAGAACATCATTGAAAGAACTACCATATTGAAAAGTATTTTCTTTCCAGGGAACTCATGCTTAGCCAGTGGATAAGCTGCAAGAGATGCAACTATTACATGGCCAAATGTACCAAAACCTGTAATTATTATTGTATTAAGAATATATCTGGAGAAAGGTACCCAGCTATCATTCATAATGATAAAAAGGTCTGAAAAGTTCTCCAGGGTAGGATTCCTAACAAATATCTTTGGTGGAAACTGGAATATCTCATCAAGTGGCTTAAGACAGTTATTTATGATCATTACCAAAGGAAGTGACATAAATATTCCACATATAATCATTACAAAGAAAAGAATTCCATTTCCTGCTACGGAACGGTTAACCTTTTTCTCCTTGTAATGCTTCTTTGAAAGCATAGCCACTACTGCATCCGGATCCTCATCTGGTATAGCAGGTTTATGTTCTACAGGTCCCTGAGGTTCCTTTTCCTTATTCTTCTTTCTGAGCTTTTTAACCTCTTTAGGAAGATTTGCTTCTGCTTCTTCCTTTCTTGCACGAGCCCTCTTCTTAAGTTCTTCATAGGTAACTGTTCTTTCAGCCTGCTCTCTGGCTCTTTCTTCAGCTTCCCTTGCAATTTTTTCCTTAAGAGCCTTAACATCAGCACCAACTACAGTTTCTGATTCTGACTCCAGCTCATCACTTTTCAGATCAGATTTATTAGTCCCTACAAGTCTATCCGTCTCAGCGTCACTTACTAATCTATCCGTCTCGGAATCACTTTTTGCATCACTTACTAATCTGTCTGTTTCTGCATCACTCTTAGTATTACCAGTTAATCTGTCTGTTTCCCCATCATATACATCATCATATACATCATTATAAACTTCCTGGTTATCACCATATTCATTATCCAGATCCATATCTAAATCCATATCTTCTGTCTGATCTACAGCATCTCTGGCTCCGCGAAGTCTATCTTTTATATTAGGGTAGTTCTTATCTGCCATACTATTCACCTACCCTTCTAAGTAATCTCTGTACCAGCTTATTAGTTCCTACCATGAGGAGGAAAAGCACTGTAGCTATAGCCGAAGCATAACCCATATCAAATCTTGTGGAACCATAATCCAGAAGGTGGGTTACTACCGTTGCTCCGGCATAGTTAACCGAAGGGTTACCTGCCAGCTGAATAGAAATATCAGCAACAGCAAAGGACTGTGTGATCTGCATAACAGCACCAAACATAAGCTGTGGCTTCATAGCAGGAAGTGTTACATACCAAAGCTCCTGCCAACGATTCTTTATGCCATCAATTGCTGCGGCTTCATAAAGTGACTTATCTACAGTCTGAAGACCTGCTATAAAGGAAAGAAATCCTGTACCAAGTGAAAGCCAGAGCTGAACGACAATCAGACAAGGCAGTATATACTTGGCATCCTGCATCCAAAGCTTCTGCTCGTTAATCACACCAAGCTTTATAAGCATGCCATTCAGATATCCATATCTATCGCTTGAAAGAATGAGCTGCCATACCATGTAGGCATTACCACAAATTGAAGGAGCATAAAATATAAGTGTAAGTATTGTTCTAAGCTTAGGATTAAATTCATTTATAATCCATGCAAAGAGCAAACATAATACATAGCTTATAGGACCTGTTACAACTGCAAATATCAGTGTATTCTTCAAAGAAATAAGGAATATATCATCCTCCAGGAAGAGCTTAATATAATTACCCCATCCATTGAAGGTCGGCCACTCCAGCATATTAAAATAAGTAAAACTAAGTGCTATTGATATAACAACCGGCAGCACCGTAAATGTAAAGAATAATATAAAGTAAGGAGCCATCATTACATAGCAGGCCTTGTTTCTTTTTATTTTATAGCTGAGCTTATTAGTCCTCTTTGCAATCTCATCTGCATCAACGACAGCACGGGCTTCCATATCCCTCTTTTTTCTATCCTCAGCTAATTTCTTTTCGTCAACCTTTTCATCCACCTTTTCCAAGAGCGTCCACCTCCTTTCTGGTATTAATCTTCCTCAACCGGAAGTCCAAATTCTATTCTCTTATAGTTTATCTCATCGTTAATATAGAGAACCTTATCCATCAGTTCTTCTCTAGGAGAAGCTGTATCAGTTTCTGTAGTTACTGTATAGAAAGCATTATTTACATTTCTCCATGAATAATATCCACCAGGAACCTGAGGTATACCATCTACCCAGGTAAAAGCCTGACTAAGATTTTCGTAGGTATCAACAGGCCATGGCATACGTTCAAATGCATCTATATTAGCTGTAGCAACTCTGGCTGCTGAACCCATAAGACTTTCCATCTCTCTGTCATAAAGTGTCTGGACATCTGCACTTGTCCACCACTTAAGGAATTCCCAGCACTCCTCTGGATACTCAGTGTCAGACATAATCATGCTGGCAAGTCCTGTACATCCAACAGAGTGGTCAACGCTTCCATCTTCCTTAACAGTTCCAGGAACCATCGTAAAGTCCCAGAGACCTGCAATATCAGGAGCGGAAACCTCAAGATTGTTATAAATTGTATAATCTCCTATTATGATTGGACATTCACCTGTACGGAATCTTTCTTCAACAGATGTTGTTTTATCTAAACCATATTCTGTGTAATATTCGCAATATTCCTTAAATGAATTTACCGCTATATCAGAATCAAGTGCAGAAGAAATACCGCCCTCGTTATAATACTTTCCACCATTCTGATAAAGGATCATTGCATAAATCTGCTCACTTGGAAGCATACCAAATTCCATTTGATTCTTAGCAAGGATAGACATAATAACCTTTACATCATCCCAGGTTTCAGGAACCTCGATTCCAAGCTCTGCCAATATATCCTTACGATAGAACATAACCGGGAAGGTCTGTGTTTCTGGAAGAGCATATAAAGAACCGTCAAATGTAAATGCCTCATAAGCACTTGGATAAAATCTTGACTTTACTTCTTCCACGTCCTCAAACTGACTAAGATCAAGAACCGCATTTCTAAGTCCATAGTTTACAGGTGTATCATTACCAGTATTTAAAACCGCACCAGCTATACCATTAGTATTTGCAACCTGGATTGCAACATCAGGACCCTCTCCTGCCAGCTCAGCACGAAGAAGTGTATTCATATCAACCAGCTGAACATTAACATTTATTCCATTTTCACTGGTAAAGGATTCATCAATCAGAGATCTTATTACATTTGCCTGATCACGGCCTGTACCAATCCAAAGCGTAATTGTAGGATCATCTGAATTCTCATCCCCTGTCGAACCAAGAGAGTTATAATCGATTGTAAATGAATAACCCAGACGCTTCATTTCATTTGAAATATTATTAAGGGCTCCATTATTTTCTATCTTTATATCATCAGCAGCAGATGTAACATAAAGTCTGTCTATCTGAAGCGGCTGACTTATTACCTGTGTAATCCATGTACCACAGGCACGCACATTAATCTTATATGTGTTGATGACACGTACAAAATGCTCCACATCTTTAATAAGATAATCCAACTGATCACGCATGGTGATAAGCACTGTTTCCTTATCTGATGTATGTCCAACAGCACTTCTAAGCTGTTCAATAGCTCCATCCAGCTGGTCTCTTACCTCCTGCATATCATCATTTATTGTAGGAAGAGACGCCTCAATCTGATAATCACGATATGTATCAGGAGTTACACCTATTATTCTTATAACCTTACGATATATAGCATTTAACTTACTTACAGAATCCTGAACGTCAGCAATAATCTCAGAGAACTCACCCAGAACAACCTGCATACGTATTGAATGAGAACCCTTTGTAAGGTAAAACTTGTAAGGATCACCATTTTCATCAGAAAGTGTATCCAGTCTCCATGATGAATCATAATAGAAACCATAACTATTCATTTCCTCAAAAGGAACCTGACCATCTATAAAAATCTTTCTCGAAACATATATACCACGCATGAAATTCTGCTTATCAAACATTGATATTTCATAATATCCATCTTCCGGAACCTCAAAGTTCCATTCAATCCACTGACCAGACTTATTCCAGCTCTGTCCACCTATTGTATTATTAAGAAGTTCCTTAGGACTTGCTGGACTTAATGCAGGTGATGACTGATCCTGTTTTGGATATAGCATCTGTGAGGAAGTCTTTACCGCATCCTCTCCTTCTATGCAAATGCTTATGCCGCTTGTATCTGCTGCTCCAGCCTTATCCCACTCTGCCTTTTGATCTGCATAAGATACTAATTTCTTACTATTTGCAAATGTAAGCTTTCCTATAAGCATTGGCTCTCTTCTGGAATTTATTGTCAGTGTATGTGTTCCTGGAGTCAGATAAAAACTAAGAGGAACTGTTATATAACCATTATTATCATAAAGCTTTGATGAAACCCATTCAGGAATCTCAACTGAAGTTGGTTTCATATCATTTCCCTGATTATCCTTATTCCAGGTAACTGTTTTCTCCCCGGAAGCAAATGTATCTCTAGCAAGATCCGTGGTCCATATACGTGAGAACTCAACTATGGCAAGTTCCTTATATGGAAGCTCCCCATCCAGGAAGAAGCTTCTCTGAATCTCAGAATTCTTACCCTCAACAGGATAATAATCTATCTCCAGCTCATAAAAGCCCTCTGTTTCCACCTGGAACTCATACTCTATAAGTCCATCTTCTGTGGTAAGAACAGCATCTCCCTCATAGCCCTCATAATCAGAATAAATCTCAGGCTCTTTCTCAGAGTCGCCCTCCATGTAAGCAGAAAAAGAGGAGCCAGGAATTTCTATAACCTCCTCCGGATATGCAGCATCAGTATGTGTTGCCAGATAATCCGAATAAGCATCACCGGATTCTGAAAAAGAACCGGCAATTTCTTTTGCTTCATCAGTAGTAAGTACTGCTGCTTTTGCAGGTATTATTCCAATTGCTCCAACAGAGAGGCATACAGCAAGGAAACCTGCCATAGTCCTATTTCTTTTAATTTTATTGTTCATTACTTCAGAGAGTATTTTCTTGAAACTCATTCTGAATCCCTCCAGGAATCATTTTACTTATAAAACTTATTTTTACTCATAAAACCACTTATATTTATCATTCCCTTCCGGATCCGGCATATACTTCTTCATGACTCGTTCAATCATGAAGCTGTTTATTAAGGTCCATAAAGAAGGGATTATAAGTATGGTAAGCAGTGGAATATAATATACATAAAGATATATAATTCCCACTGTCATCAACAGCATAATAAGCGTATATACTATCCCCCTGCCTGTCATAAGAAATGCAAGCACCACGCATTGTCCGACCGAAACATTAAAACGTGAAATCACCGGGAACACATATATGCATACTCCAACTATTATTAAAGCTATAACTGTATAAACCCTTAAGAGAAAACTGCCCTGAGTACTTTCCATGGAAATAGCTGCTCTTATAAGCATATACATAGCCATACCAATAACCAGAAGGATAATGGTTACAAAGGTGGAATTCTTAAATGTTCTCTTGAAGCATTTCCAAAACTCCTTCACTGGATATCCCCTGGAATGTCTCACATTTTTCACCACCGAAAAGTAAAGGCTAGTACAAGATGCTCCAATCGTAACTACTGGAATACATAGTACAAGGAAAACAAGGCTTAATATGATCATCTCTCCCGTTTTAGTGAGAAATGTCATAATTGGGCCATCTACATCAAGAAGATGTCTTTTCTCTTTATTATATTTTTCTTTATTATATTTTTCTTTATTTTTATCTTTATTTTTATCTTTATTTTTATCTTTATTTTT
>JAILGP010000012.1 GCA_024696635.1 Eubacterium sp.
TATGAGATTTATCAGTTGTATTAATAAAAGGAAACTTGTTCTTCTTTAATAGAAACTTGTATTCTATGTTTATTGCAAATCTCATGGCTGTTATATAATTAAATAATCATAGATTGGTATTATAAATATCAATTGTTTGTCGAAAAGATTATAAATAAAACGAGAAAAGGAGCATGTAAAATGAAATTTTTTATTGACACTGCCAATGTTGCAGATATCAGAAAAGCTAATGATATGGGTGTTATCTGTGGCGTAACTACAAATCCATCTCTTATAGCAAAAGAAGGAAGAGACTTTAAAGAGGTTATTACTGAAATTACATCTATAGTTGATGGACCAATCAGTGGTGAGGTTAAGGCAACTACAGTTGATGCTGAGGGAATGATAGCTGAAGGAAGAGAAATTGCAAAAATTCATCCTAATATGATTGTTAAGATTCCTATGACAGTAGAAGGACTTAAAGCGGTTAAGGTTCTTTCTGCTGAAGGTATAAAGACAAATGTTACACTTATCTTTTCTGCTAACCAGGCTCTTCTTGCTGCAAGAGCTGGTGCTACATATGTATCACCATTCCTTGGAAGAATTGACGATATAAGCATGTCAGGTATTGATCTTATCCAGGATATAGTTACAATCTTCCAGAATTATGGAATCGAAACAGAGATAATTGCTGCCAGTGTTAGAAATACAGTTCATGTAACACAGTGTGCACTTGCAGGTGCTGATATAGCTACAGTTCCTTATGCTGTAATTGAGCAGATGACAAAGCATCCTCTTACAGATCAGGGAATTGAGAAGTTCCAGAAGGACTATAAGGCTGTTTTTGGTGAATAAATGTTATATTGATTATTTATATGGTGAATATCTATTGGGTGTTCATCTTTATAAAAATATAAAAAATAAATTATTTAATTAAGATAGAATGATTATTCGGGTTAAAGGATTTAAATATTATTCTATCAATAATATCATTAGGAGGTATTATCATTATGAAAAATATGCCAGAAGTAAAGCTTGGTATAATTGCAGTTAGTAGAGACTGTTTCCCTATGAGTCTCTCGACAAGCAGAAGACAGAAGGTTGTAGAAGAGTATAAGAAGACATACGGAGATATCTTCGAGTGCCAGACTACAGTTGAAAATGAAATAGATATGAGAAAAGCTCTTTCTGAGGTTAATGAAGCTGGAGTTAACGCTCTTGTAGTTTTCCTTGGAAACTTTGGACCAGAATCTAGTGAAATTCTTCTTGTTAAGGAATTCCAGGGACCATCAATGGTTGTTGCCGCAGCTGAGGAAGCAGGTGACAAGCTTTGTGATGATAGAGGAGATGCATATTGTGGTATGCTGAATGCAAGCTATAATCTTTATCTTAGAAATCTTAAGGCTTATATTCCTGAGTATCCAGTTGGAACAGCGGATGAAGTTGCTGATATGATTGATGAGTTTAAGACTATTGCAAAGGTTCGTATAGCTCTTTCAAATCTTAAGATTATAAGCTTTGGACCACGTCCACAGGATTTCCTTGCTTGTAATGCTCCAATTAAACAGCTTTACAATCTTGGCGTAGAAATAGAAGAAAATTCTGAACTTGATCTTTTTGAAGCATTTAATAAACATGCTGGAGATTCTCGTATTGAAGCTGTTGCTGCTGATATGGCTGAAGAACTTGGAAGTGGAAATAAGAAACCTGAGGTTCTTAATAAGCTTGCTCAGTATGAGCTTACACTTCTTGATTGGATTGAAGGACATAAGGGAAGCAGACCTTATACAATTATAGCTGGAAAGTGTTGGCCAGCATTCCAGACTCAGTTTGGATTTGTTCCTTGCTATGTAAACAGCCGTCTTGCAAAGAGTGGAATTCCTGTTTCATGTGAGGTTGATATCTATGGAGCTCTTTCTGAGTATATCGGACAGATAGTAAGTGATGATGCTGTTACACTTCTTGATATTAATAACTCAGTTCCTAAGGATATGTATAATGATGAAATCAAGGGTAAGTTTGATTATGATTATACAATCAAGGATACATTTATGGGCTTCCACTGTGGAAATACATGTACAACTAAGCTTGCATTCCACGAGATGAAGAATCAGAAGATTATGGCACGTACACTTCCTGAAGAAGTTACAAATGGTACACTTGAGGGAGATCTTATTCCAGGACATGCTACAATCTACAGACTTCAGTCTACATCTGATGCAAAGCTTCGTGCTTATGTGGCAGAGGGTGAAATCCTTCCTGTTAGAACAAGATCCTTTGGGTCAATCGGTATCTTCGCTATACCTGAGATGGGACGTTTCTATAGACATGTACTTATAGAGAAGAATTATCCTCATCATGCTGCTATTACCTTCCATCATAATGGAAAGCTTCTTTATGAAGTATTTAAGTATCTTGGTGTTGAACTTGATGAGATTGATTATAATCATCCAGCTGGAGTTAGATATCCATCAGAGAATCCATTCGCATAAGAATTGGAAGGAATAAAGTTTTATTTATCTTAATTAATATATTTGAGGAAAGGGGTTAGCCCCTTTTCTCATTTTTAATACCAAACCATATTTAAAATTTACTAAAATATTATAGAAGGGGGTTCAATATGTTTATAGGTGTTGATTTAGGTACATCTGCTGTTAAATTACTTGCTATGACTAGTGAGGGAAAAATTCTTAAAACATTATCTGTTGAATATCCTATCAGTTTCCCTAAAAGTGGATGGTCTGAGCAAAGTCCTGAAGATTGGTACAAAGGTACGATTAAAGGAATAAAGGAATTACTTGATCAGGTATGTAGTTCCAATGATATTCCTCGCCTTATAGAAGGACTTGGAATTGGTGGACAGATGCATGGTCTTGTAATTCTTGATAAGGATAATAATGTTATTCGTCCTGCTATTCTTTGGAATGATGGCCGTACAACTAAGGAAACTGCATATCTTAATGAGGTTATAGGTCAGGATAAGTTATCCCAGTATACTGGTAATATTGCATTTGCTGGATTTACAGCACCAAAGATTCTTTGGGTTAAGAATAATGAGCCTGATAATTTTGCTAAGATTGAGAAGATTATGCTTCCAAAGGACTATATAGTATATCGTCTTACTGGTGCTTATACTTCTGATTATTCCGATGCTTCCGGTATGCTTCTTATGGATGTTAAGAATAAGTGCTGGTCTAAGGAAATGCTTGAGATTTGTGGAGTATCACATGTGACAATGCCAGAGCTTCATGACAGCTTTGATGTTGTTGGTGAGGTGAAAGAAAGTATTGCAGCTGAATTTGGTCTTTCTTCTAATGCGTCTATTAAGGTAGTTGCAGGTGCGGGAGACAATGCTGCTGCAGCTGTTGGTACAGGAACTGTTGGAGCTGGTGGATGTAATCTTTCTCTTGGTACATCTGGAACGCTCTTTATTTCTAATGATTCCTTTACTGTGGATGATAAGAATTCCCTTCACAGCTTTGCTCATGCAGATGGTGGTTATCATCTCATGGGTTGTATGCTTTCTGCTGCATCTTGTAACAAGTGGTGGATGGATCAAATACTCCAAACTAAGGATTATGCAGGATCACAGAAGGATATAGTTGATAATGCACTTGACAGGCTGGGTAATAATAATGTATTTTTTATGCCATACCTTATGGGAGAGAGATCCCCTCATAACAATCCTTTAGTAAGAGCTGGATTCCTTGGAATGAGTATGGACACAACTAGAGAGGATATGGTGCAGGCTGTACTTGAAGGCGTTGCATTTGGCCTTAGAGATTCTCTGGAGGTAGCTAGAAGTCAGGGTATAATTATTGAGTCATCTAATATTTGTGGAGGTGGCGCCAAGAGTCCTCTTTGGAGACAGATTATTGCTAATGTTATGAATGTTACTCTTACTATCCAGGAGAATGATGAAGGGCCTGCTCTTGGTGGTGCTATACTTGCTGCTGTTGGTTGCAAGGTATTTGATAGTGTACAAAGTGCTGCCGATAAATTGGTTAAGGTCGTAGAAAAGGTTGAACCAAATCCAGAGCTTGTAGCCAGATATGAAGAAAAATATAAGACTTTCAAGACCTTATATCCTATGATTAAGGATCTTTATAAATAGTGTGTGAATAAATCTTTGAAATAATAATTGGTACCTTAAGGTTTGTGAAAAGACTTTAGATTTTAATAAATATAAGGTAAATATTAATTAGAAGTTTAAAAGTATAAGTTATTTATTTGAAGAATAAGGAGAAGGACATGAACAAGGAGAATTTTGGCCAGACATCTAACGGAACAAAGGTTACTGCCTTTACAATTTCTAATAAGTCTGGTATGTCAGCAACTATAATTGATTTTGGAGCAACAGTAACTAAGCTTATAGTGCCTGATAAAACAGGTGGATTTAGAGATGTAATGCTTGGCTATGATAATGTTGCATCCTATGAGAATGGTTCGACATATTTTGGAACTATTATTGGTCGTAATTGTAATCGTATCAATCAGGGGCAGGTTACAATTGATGGTCAGGTATATCAGATGGATCAGAATGATAATGAGAATAATCTTCACAGCGGTAAAAATGGTGTTGATAAGAAGATGTGGACTGCACTTGAAAACAGCAGAAACGAATCTTCGGTTTCATTTATTTGTAAATCCAATGATATGGAACAGGGACTACCTGGAAATGTTACTATTACAGTAACATATTCCATCACTGAAGATAATAAGTTTATTATCAAATATGATGCTGTATCTGATAAGAAAACAATTATTAATCTGACCAGCCATATGTATTTTAATCTTAATGGTCATTATAAGGGTGATATTGAAAATCATATGCTTTTTGTTAATGCTGATAAGTATAATCCTGTTATTGATTCTAAGTCGATTCCTACTGGAGAGAATGCTGATGTTGCTGGAACTGTATTTGACTTTAAGGTTCCTAAGAAGATAGGGCAGGATATAAATTCTGGTGTTGATCAGCTCGTTTTTGTTGGAGGATATGATCATAATTACATTGTTAATGGAGATCAGGGACAGGAAAGACATTTTGCTACTGTAACATCTGAAGAAAGTGGAATCAAAATGAGTCTTTATTCAGACCAGACTGGTACTCAGTTCTACTCAGGAAACTTTGTGGGCGAACAGAAGGGTAAGGGCGGCTTTGATTATCATAATAGATCAGGTTTCTGTCTTGAGCCTCAATATATTCCGAATATAATGAATGTTCTTCCGGAGGGTGATGTTGATTGTCCTATCTTTGATAAGGATGAATATTATCACTCAAGAAGTGTTTATGAATTTTCTACTATTTAATAATTTGCTTATCCAACTAGTCCGGTTAATGATTTCCTTACTAGTCTTGGAATATTAAGCAAACCTAAGCAATTCCTTATCAGCAAAGGAATTTCCAGAGGTATAGTAGCCTTTATCCTATTTTGGATGTGGTATGGTTATACAATGCTGATACTTATTTCAGGTGTACTTGGTATTAATCCGGAAATATTTGACGCGGCAGAGGTTGATGGAGCTAACAAAGTTCAGATCTTCTTCCAGGTTACTCTTCCGAATATTAAGACAATACTTTTATTTACACTTGTTACATCACTTATTGGTGGTTTAAATATGTTCGATATACCAAAGCTTTTCCTTAATGGTGGACCGGACAATGCAACACTTACAACTAATGTATATATTTATGCACAGGCTTTCAGTGGTAGCTACTTATATAATAGAGCAGCTGCAGCTTCTATGATAATGTTTGTTATTATCATGCTTTGTTCATTAGTTCTTTTCTATCTACTTAGAGAAAAAGATGCTGATGGATATGGTAAAGCCGAAACAAAACGAATTAAGAAAATGAAGAAAGGGGGTGCTGTATAATGGCAGCAGTTAGTCAGCCTGAAACTAAATCTTATGACAGTATCCCTAAAGAAAATAGAGAAAAGAAACATTCTGGTATGAAGGTATTTATACATATTGTTTGTATATTCCTTTCAATACTTAGTGTTGTACCTTTTTGGATTATGATTGTCAATTCGACAAGATCAACAACCCAGATACATCAACATGCTTTATCTCTTATACCATCAACATATTTTGTAAACAATTTTAAAATACTGACCGGTGGGTCATTTAATCCTATGGTTGGACTTATGACTCACTCATAATATCATGTGGGTCTACCCTCCTTACAGTATATTTCTCATCTCTTACAGCTTACGCGCTTGTAGCTTATGAGTGGAAACTGAAAAAAGCCTTCTTCAGTTTCATAGTAGGTGTAATGATGATACCTGGAACTGTCACAATGATAGGTTTCTATCAGATGGTTTACAAGTTACATTTGACGAATAATTTGTTGATGCTTATCCTCCCATCGATAGCAGCACCAGCAACGGTATTCTTTATGAGACAATATCTGTATCCTACATTATCTATGGAAATAGTTCAAGCGGCCAGAATTGACGGAGCCGGAGAATTCAGGATTTTTAATGGAATTGTACTTCCGATTATGAAACTTGCTATAGCTACCCAGGCTATATTCAGTTTTGTTAGTAGTTGGAATAACCTTTTTACACCTCTTGTACTTCTTACAGATAGATCAAAATATACAATGCCTATAATGGTCAGCCTTCTTAATGGTGATATTTATAAGACAGAGTATGGTTCAGTTTATCTTGGATTAACAATAACTGTATTACTACTTATTATAGTATATTTATTACTTTCTAAGTATATAATTGCAGGAGTTGCACTTGGTGGCGTAAAGAGTTAATTATTTTATATGTTGAAGGTTAAAGGTATTATAAAAAGGACTATGATAATCATA